>DASUDH010000098.1:0-7415 GCA_036275675.1 Solirubrobacteraceae bacterium
TCCTGCGAGGAGATCGTCTCCTTGCCCATCTTCTTGGCCTGGGTGAGCACCTGCAGGTAGCGCGACAGCCGCGCGGCCACGCCCAGCGAGAGCCTGTCCGCGGCGGTCGATTCGTCTTCTCCGATCGTGTCCACAGGACTCGTCAACTCGTCAAAAACCATGGCCCGTGACTCTAGAGGATGGCCGTCAGACGCTCTCTGAGGGTGTCCTCGTCGACGAAATAGTCGAACAGCTCCTTGCCGCCGAGCGCGACGACAGGGATCCGCTCGAAGTAGGCTTGGTGCAGCTTCTCGTCGGTCGTGATGTCGAGCTCGTCGAGCTCGAACGGAAGATCGGCCTGTACCCGCAACAGCGCGGCGCGGGCCTCCACGCAGAGGTGGCAGTCCGGCTTGGAGTAGAGCGTCACGATCGTCATCGCAAGCCGCTCACATGCGGCGGCACGTGATCGCCTTGGACGGCGGATACCACGCGTGGACGCTCACCGCGGGCGCTCGCCCGTCGCGTAGGCGTCGAGACCGAGGTACTCCGGATAGGGCAGCGCTCGTGAGAAGTGCGCTGCCGCCCCGATCATCGCGGCGTTGTCGGTACACAGCACGCTCGGGGGTACGTGCACGCTCGCTCC
The DNA here is from genome assembly GCA_036275675.1 of Solirubrobacteraceae bacterium. Lineage (GTDB taxonomy): Bacteria > Actinomycetota > Thermoleophilia > Solirubrobacterales > Solirubrobacteraceae > Palsa-744. The sequence continues at coordinate 623 of DASUDH010000098.1, forward strand.
CAGACTCTGAAGGCGCCGCCGCAGCTCGCCGTTGGCGGCGACACCTCCGCCGACGGCGAGGCGATCGAGCCCCGTCAGCTCCAGCGCCTGCTCGGCTCGCAACATCAGGTGGTCGACGATCGCGGCCTGATAGGACGCCGCCAAGTCAGCTGCCCGCTCGTGCTGTTCTGCCTCTGTGAGCTCGCGCAGCTGGTAGAGCAGCGAGGTCTTCAGGCCCGCAAACGAGAAGTCGAGGCTGCGCCCGAAAGCGCGCGTGGCGCCGCGGCCGCCGCGCGAACGCGACCCGGACGCCGGGAACTCGAACGCATCGGGATCCCCGCCCGCGGCGAGACGCTCGAGCGCCGGACCGCCGGGGTAGCCGAGACCGAGCATCCTCGCGCCCTTGTCGAACGCCTCGCCGGCGGCGTCGTCGAGCGCACGACCGAGCGTCTGGAAGCCGTCGTGCTCGCGGACATGGGCGAGCAACGTGTGGCCCCCGCTCGCGATCAGGCACAGGAACGGCGGCTCGAGAGTCTTGTGGGCTCCCTCGCGGTCGCATAAGAGGAAATTGGCGGCCACGTGGCCCTGGAGATGGTCGATCGCCGCCAGCGGCAGCTCGCGAGCCGCCGCCAGCGCCTTCGCGGTCGACAGGCCGACGAGCAGCGCTCCGACGAGCCCGGGCCCCTGCGTGACGGCCAGCAGCTCGACTCGGTCGAGCGTCACCTCCGCCTCTGCGAGGGATCGTTCGACGACGGCGTTGACGAGCTCGAGATGATGCCTCGAGGCGATCTCGGGCACTACCCCGCCGAAGCGGTCGTGAGCCTGCTGCGAGGAGATCACGTTCGAGCGGATCGTCCCGTCGTGGTCCACGACCGCCGCGCACGTGTCGTCGCAGCTCGTCTCCAGGGCAAGGATCGTCATATCGGACCTGGATTCGGGACGTCGTCGAGCGTCCCGGCGAGCGTGCCCGGGGTGCGCCACATCACGAGCGCATCCTCGCCGTTGTCCTGGTAGTAGCGCCTGCGCAGCCCCGCGGCGCGAAAGCCTTCGCGCTCATACAGATGGATAGCGATGTGGTTGGAGCGGCGCACCTCGAGCGTGAAGCGCGCCCGCTCGTCACGCACCCGCTCGTACAGCTCCGCCAGCAGCGTCGAGGCGACCCCCATGTGCTGATGGTCAACGTCGACCGCCACGTTCATCACGTGCCACACCGTGTCGTAGCGCGAGCAGATCAGATAGCCCACGAGCCGCCTATCGTGGACCGCCGCCAGACAGATGCCGGAGGACTTGGAGAGCTCGAGCACGAACATCGCGAGCGACCACGGCGTCGGGAAGGCGCGCCGCTCGATCGCGACGACTCGCGGCAGATCGGCATACGTGAGATCTCTCACCTCCACGGAGAACGATCCCTCGGCCGTGATCTCAACCATCGAGGAACCCACTATGAAGGCGCCCCCTCCAGCGCGATCTCGGCATCGGGCCGGCGCCTGTAGTCGGGCACGACCTGCTGCTCGCCCGCCTGCGCGCGTCCACCCAGCCCGCAGATCGCCCGCGCGTCCACCCGATGAAGCGCCGAACTGTCCTCGGGGACGAGTACACCGGGCTGCTCGAGCTTGTCGCGGTAGCGCACCGCTCCATCGCCCAGCGCCACCCATCTGCGCACGCCCGTTCGCGCTTCAGCCCGCTTGGGCAGCTCGCCGAGGGCGCTTGGCGCGAGCGCCTGTGCCGCGACGAGCTCGACGTCGCCGTCATAGGCGGCCGCAAACGCCTCCCCGCGCCGTGCGTCGATCACGGCCAACACCCCGGTGGCCCCGTCGGCTCCGGCGGCGCCATCCGCTGCGTGCTCATAAGCTGCGTATGCGAGCGCCCGAAGGCTCGACACGCCAACGAGCGCCACCCCGAGCGACTGTGCGAGACCCCTTGCCGTGGCCACCCCGACGCGCAAGCCCGTGAAGGTCCCGGGCCCGATGCCCACGACGATCCTCTCGAGCTCGTCCCAGCCGAGGCCCGCATCGGCGAGCAGGCGGCTCGCAAGCGGCAGCAGCCGCGTGGCGTGTCCCGGGCGCTCCTCGCCCTCGGGATCGTCACGCGCCTGGAGCGTGGTTCCGTCCGCGAGCATCAAGCCAACAGCGGTGGCGCGGGTTGAGGTGTCGAGACCGAGCACGATCAACTCGAGACCTCGAGCACCTCGACGCGCCGCCTGTCGCCGCCCCGGTGGGTGAGGGTCACGCGCATGCGAGCGTCCCGCAACTCGACGCTCGTCTCCTCGGGCCACTCCACGAATGCGATCCGTCCGGGACCCAAATAGTCGTCGAGCAGCGCCGGCTCCTCCTGCTGAAGGCCCGCGACACGATAGAGATCCAGGTGCGACACGATCACGCCCGAACCCTCGTAGCGGTGACCGATGCCGAAGGTGGGGCTCGTCACCGGGCCCGACACGCCGAGCGCCCTGGCGGCGCCGCGAACGAGCGTCGTCTTGCCGGCGCCCAGCTCACCCCGCACGAGCACGACGTCACCGGACTTCAGGGCAGCGGCAAGCTCGGCGCCCAGCGCCTCGGTTTGACGCGAATCCGAGGTCTCGACGATGCGTGTCGCCACGAGAGAAGCCTAGAGCCCATGCGGGCGGGCCTGTTACCTAAGGACGCAAAAGACGTTCTGAGTAAGGCAAGAAAACGGCCGGCCTGCGGGAGAGGAAGCGCAGGCCGGCCGTGGTGCTTGGGAGGATGGAGATGGCTTCTCTATCGGCAAGCCGCCTCACTTGCATTAGCGACCGCCCGAAAGCCTTCGACCACATATACGGACGGGGGGCCGATTTGGATGTCTCGGCGCCCGGCCAGCGGCTTCAGAAGAGGCCGAGCTGATCCGCCGCGCCGTCCTCGGTCCACGCCGTCTGCGGACCACGCCTGGCGGGGGTGGCGTCCTCGAACGCTGCCCTTGGATCCCCGTCGACGGTCGTGGCGTTCGCGACAGCCGCCTGCGGAACCGGCTCCATCAGCTCAGGCGTCGGCTGATCGGGCTCGGGCAATGCCAGCAGGTCGGGCAGCCGCGCGAAGTCTTCGCGCAATGTCTCGAGCATACGCGGCGTGTACAGCGCCGCAGCGGGATGGAAGATCGGATAGAGCCGCACCCTGCGCCTGCCGAGCGTCAACTCCTCCGGTTTGCCATGCAGTCGCGTGATCCCCGTCGGATCTCCTCGGAGCAGCTTCGTAGAGAAGTTGCCGAGCGAGCAGATCACTCGCGGCCGGATCAGCTCGACCTGGCTGTAGAGGTACTCGCTGCAGTTCTCGATCTCTCCCGGCAGCGGGTCGCGGTTGCCGGGTGGACGGCACTTCAGAACGTTCGCGATGAACACCTCCTTGCGCGCCATCCCGATCTCGCCGAGCAGCGTCTCGAGCAACTTGCCTGCCCGACCGACGAACGGCAGCCCCTGTTCGTCCTCGCTGGCGCCCGGGGCCTCCCCTATGAACATCAGATCGGCATCTGCGTTACCGGCGCCGAACACCACGCTCTTGCGCGTCGCAGCCAGCTCCTGGCAGCGTACGCAGCGCTGGGCCTGCGCGAACACCCGCTTGAGGTCCTCGCGCCGCTGCTCCGCCGTCCGCTTGTCCTCCGCCGAAGACATCGAGTCGGATGGTAGTCACCGACGCCCGAAGGCGGTATGCTAAGCGAGTCGCGACCGGTATCCCGTTGGGAACTGGACCGAGCCAGATGAACCTGTCGATCTTCATTCCGATCTGCCCATGAGGATTGTGCGTGCCGTGGGCGAGTTGCGGGCGGCGCTCGAGCCTGCCCGGCGGGCGGGCAGCACGATCGGCCTGGTCCCCACGATGGGCGCCCTGCACGAGGGTCACCTGTCGCTCCTCGCCAGAGCGCGATCCCAGTGCGAGATCGTGGTGGCGTCGCTGTTCGTGAACCCGGCCCAGTTCGATGAGCGCGCCGACCTGGACCGCTACCCGCGCCAGGAGGAGCGCGACCTCCGGCTCGCGGCACAGGCAGGAGTGGACGTGCTGTTCGCCCCCTCGCCGGAGGAGGTCTACCCAGCTGGATTCTCCACCTCCGTGGAGGTACTCGGCCTGACCGATCGTCTGGAGGGAGCCGCGCGCGGATCCGCCCACTTCCGGGGTGTCACGACCGTGGTGACGAAGCTCTTGAACATGGTGTCGCCCGACGTCGCCTACTTCGGCCAGAAGGATGCCCAGCAGGTGATCGTGATCCGCCGCCTCGTGGAGGACCTGAACCTGCCGGTGCGGATCGAGACGTGCCCCACCGTGCGCGAGCCCGACGGCCTGGCGATGTCGAGCCGCAACGCCCGCCTCAGTCCCGAGGAGCGCGCGAGCGCGCTCGCGCTCCACAACGCGCTCAGCGTCGCCGGCGCTGCGGTTGCACGCGGCGAGCGCTCGGCGGACGTGCTCGTGGGGCTTGCGCACGAGCAGATGACGTTGCTGGAGCTCGAGCCCGAGTATCTGGCGCTCGTGAGCCCCGACACGCTCGAGCCGATCTCGCAGCTGGAGGAGCCGGCGCTGCTGGCGGTCGCGGCGCGTGTCGGCGCCACGCGGCTGATCGACAACGTGACCTTGTATCCCGACGCGCGACCCGTCCTCCAGCCGGCCGTGCGACAACTCAAATCCCTGCAAGCGAAACCAAGAGAGGCTCAAGCCACATGCAGCGCGTGATGCTCAAGTCCAAGATCCACCGGGCCACCTTGACCGACTGCGATCTGCACTACGTCGGGTCGATCACGATCGACCCCGACCTGCTCGAGGCCGCCGACATCCTCGAGCACGAGCAGGTCCACGTGGTGGACATCGACAACGGCGCCCGCTTCGAGACGTACACGATCGCCGGGGAGCGCGGCTCGGGCGACATCAAGGTGAATGGGGCCGCCGCGCGGCTCGTTCACCGCGGCGACACCGTGATCGTCATCTCCTACGGCCAGTACGACCGTGCGGAGATGGAGCACTACGAGCCTCGTGTCGTCCACGTCGAGGCTCATACCAACCGCATCGTCACCGTCGACGACGCGGTGGCGACTCTGCTGACCTGAGATCCGTCCCGCCCACCGTCGACCAAACGTCAGATAGGAGCACAACACGATGTCAACTCGTCCCGCGATCGATATCTCCTCCGGCGCCGAGCGACTGCCGATGACCATTCCGGGCCTGATGGATCACAAGCGTCGGGGCGAACCGTTGGTGATGGTCACCTGCTACGACTACCCGAGCGCGAGGATCGTCGAGGAAGCGGGGGTCGACCTGGTCCTGGTCGGCGACACCGCGGCCATGACAGTGCTCGGCTACGACTCGACGGTGCCGGTCACGGTGGACGAGCTGCTCGTGCTGGTAAAAGCGGTCCGCCGCGGCCTGAGCAGTCCTTTGCTGGTGGGCGACCTTCCATTCGGCTCCTACGAGGTATCAGACGAGCAGGCCGTGATCACATCCCAGCGCTTCGTCAAGGAGGCGGGTTGTGACGCTGTGAAGCTCGAGGGTGGCGGCGTGATGATCGAGCGCGCGCGGGCGATCGCGTCGACTGGCATACCGGTTATCGGCCATGTCGGCCTGACCCCGCAAACGGCGACGGCGTTGGGGGGCTTCAAGGCGCAGGGCCGCACCGCCAATCGCGCTTTCCAGGTGGTCGAGGACGCGCTCGCGTTGCAAGAGGCGGGCTGCTGCTGCGTGGTCTTCGAGGCCATACCGGCAGCCGTGGCGGAGATCGTCATGGAACGGATCGAGATCCCCGCGATCGGCATCGGCGCCGGCAGCGCCACCGACGGCCAGGTGCTCGTGTGGCACGACCTGCTCGGCCTGTACGAGTGGGGCAGCCCGCGATTCGTAAAGCGCTACGCCGACCTGCGCCCGCAGATCCTCGACGCCTTGCAGCGCTACGCCACTGAGGTGCGCACCGGCCAGTTTCCGACGAGCGAGTACACCTATTCGATCGACCCTGCCGAGCTCTCGGAGTTGCGCGAGCTGCTGGCATAGCCGATCTTGCGGATCGTCCGCGCCGGCGCACCCACCACGACCGAGAATGGCTCGACGTCTTTCGTGACGACGCTGTTGGCGCCCACCACACAGCGCTCGCCGATCGTGACGCCACTGGTGACGACGACGTTGGCGCCGAGCCAGCAGTTGTCTCCGATCGAGGTGGGACCCTTGCTCTCGAACCCCTGCCACGTGATCGGCAGCTCGGGGTCGTCGTAGCGATGGCTCGAGTCGGTGACGAAGCAGCCGTTGGCGAGCATGCAGTGGTCGCCGATCTCCACGAGCTCCTCGGCGGCCACCATCACACCCATGTTGAGAAACGTGCCCGTGCCGATCCTCACCCGTGCCCCACCCGGCGCTGTGATCCACACGCCCGGCTCGAGCAGCGCATGCGGGCCGACCTGGAGGCGCCCCTCGCGTAGCGCCTCGAGCACGTTGCCGTGCACCGGCCAGCGGACGAAAGCTCCACGGCGCATGAAGTGCCAGTGGATGCTCGCTCTCCTCCACGGCAGCGAATTGCGCTCATACCAATGCCACTTGCGCATCCAGAGCCAGGTGTCGCGTGCAAGACCGTCCACCCGGACAACCTATCCCGACATGCCGGTGGACGCAGCGGCCAGCGTCGGTGGGAGGAGCCGGCCGTGGTGTACGATTATTGGACGAATGTTCCGATGCCTGGCATCGATTCGTGCTCACAGCAAGGAGGCAGCTATGAGAGCCTTCGCACGTCGGTCGAAGAACTCAGGAGGTGGTGAGTCGTGGCCATGACGGCGCCTTCAGGGTCGCGCGGCGTCAGGCTCGGGCACAGGATCGCCAAGCTGCCGGATGTCGCCCGG
>DASUDH010000099.1:0-4869 GCA_036275675.1 Solirubrobacteraceae bacterium
CGATGCCGCTGCCGAGCATAAGACCGTGCTCCAAGCGCAGACGCTCGCGCATCCGGTCGAACCAGGGGTCGCGATCGCGCATGAAGTAAGTCGCGTAGGCGTGGGCGCAGAGGCCGAGCGTCACGATCTGGGCGCCGACGATCAACAGCAGCGAGCCGCCGATCAACGTGTGCAGGTCCCATTTGCGCTGCAGGACTTCGATGTGCGCAAGCACCGCGAGCGACACCAGCGCGCCGAGCGCGGCCATCAACGCGCCCGGGAGGATGAACAGGTGGTTGGGCGAGTGCAGCAGCAGGAAGCGCAGGTGACGCCATCCGTCGCGGAAGCTGGACAGCTTCGACTCGCCCTCGCGGGGGTGGTACTCGATCGCGAGCTCGCTGATCGCAAGACCCGCCTTCGCCGCCCGCACGACCATCTCCGACGCGAACTCCATGCCGGTGGTGCGCAATTCCAGGCGATCGAGTCGATCACGTCGCAGCGCGCGCATCCCGCAGTGAGCGTCGCCCACCCCCGTGTGGAAGAGCAGGTTCAGCAGTCCCGACAGCAGCGGGTTGCCGATGTAGCGGTGATGCCACGACATCGCTCCTGGCTGGATGTTTCCCATTCGGTTGCCGATCACCATGTCCGCGCCGTCGCGCAGCTCGACGAGGAACCGCGGGATCTCCTCGAAGTCGTACGTCAGGTCGGCGTCGGCCATCACGATCCAGTCCCCGCGGGCGGTGGCGAAGCCGGCGAGATACGCGCTGCCGTAGCCGCGGCGAGGCTCGTGCACCACGCGCGCGCCCGCCGCCTCGGCCAGTCGCGGACTGCCGTCGGTCGAGCCGTTGTCGACGACGATCACCTCGCCGTCGATCCGGGCGCGCTCCATCGCCCCCAGCGCGGCCGTGACGCACCGCGCGATGCTCCCAGCCTCGTTCAGGCAGGGGATCACCACCGACACCAGACACTCGGGGTCCGAGAGCTCCTCGCGCGCGGCCGCGCTCGCGACGCTGGCGCTCACGGCGCTCGAGCTCCCTCAGGCCCGCTCACGACAACCATCCAATGAGATGTAGCCGTTCATCCACATACTCGAAAAATATACAGAGACCGGGTGAAGCGCCAAAACTGACTATTACGCAAGATGCGATAGTCAGACTGCGGCATTTGTTAGCCTTCTGTCGTGGAGGCAAGCGACGTCCGTATCGCTCGGCCCGAAGCGCGTGTCTGGCTCACGCCGCGCGTCCCGCGCTGGACGGCCGAGGCGTGGATCGCGATCGCAGTGGTCGCGCTGTTCGTGGGGATCACATCCTGGTGGCTGACGCAGGATCGCACCATCCCGATCTTCGATGCCGGCGGGCACCTCTCCCGCGTGATGACGATCTACGAACAGTTGCGGGCGGGGCACATCGGCACCGCTCTCGACGTGGCGCTTCCCTACCCGCCCTTCGCGTATCTGGTGGGCGCGCTGGGGATCTGGGTCGGGGGCCTGGGTGTCGCTCCCCCGGTCATCGCTCAGAACCTCGTCTTCGTGCCACTGCTGGCGCTCGGCTGCTACCACGTCGGGCGACTGGCGTTCGGACGGCGCGCGGGTCTGCTCGCCGTGGTGTTCGCGCTCGGCTCGCCGCTTATCACGGCGCAGTTGCACGTGTCCATGATCGATGCTCCCGAGACAGCCATGGTCGCCGTGTCGGTGTGGCTGATCCTCGCCAGCGAGCGCTTCTCGCGCGTCTGGGTCTCCGCCGCGGCCGGCGTCGCGGTCGGCCTCGGGATGCTGACCAAGGAGCCGTTCGCGTTCTTCGTGGCGGGGGTGGTGGCCGTCACGCTGGTGCGCGGCGGCTGGCGGTCCTGGCGCGGGCTCGCGCTGTTCGCGCTGCTGGCGCTCGCGATCTCGCTGCCCTGGTACATCCACTACTTCTCTCAGACGAAGACGCTGGCCGAAGGAGCGACCCTCGCCAACCAGGGCCAGCGGTACGAACACACGATCCAGGGCATCGCCCCCGCGCGTTTCTCGAGCGCGAACCTCACATGGTATTTCTGGAACATAACCAACTTCCAGCTCTACGCCCCGCTGTTCGCGTTCGCGGTGATCGGCGGGGCGTGGACGATCGTCGGGTTCGTGCGCCGACGCGTGGTCAGTCCCCTGGCATGGGAGCTCGCGGTGGGAGCGTTCGTCGCCTGGTTCGCGATCACCGAGACGTTCGTGCACGACACCCGCTACAGCATGCCCCTGCTGCTCTATCTCGCCGTGTTCGGGAGCGGCTGGATCGTGAGACTCCCGCGCGTGGGGCGCCTCGTCGCGACGAGCGCGCTCGTGCTCATCGCGATCGCCAACACGCTCGCGACCAGCTTTGGCGTCGGAGACACCTTCGGAGGGACCCTGAAGGCCACACTCCCGGGGGCGGAACCGAGGCTGCTGGCGCAGCCGGGCGTCGTCACGTTCTACTCAAACGCAGGATTCCTGGTGGCGGGGCCGCACCGCGGCGGCGACGTGCTCGGGCTGATGCGAGCGTTGCGCCGCGACGGCGTGCGAGAAATCGCGTGGATCAGCCTTGGCCGGGAAGAACCGCCACCGGCGCTCACCCCGGTCTTCTCCAACGAAGGACTCGAAGCATTCGCGCAAATCGCAAAGCTCAAGCCAGCTAATGAAACGGGTTCGAGCGCGCACGTCGCGACCCTCGGCCACGGACCGATCGAACCAGGCCACGCGCCCCCATGCGTGACGCTCAGCGACGGCTCGGGCGTATGGATACGCCTGGGCAACCCGAATGCGGGAGGCACCCAGGACTACTGCCCGTTCCGCCATCCAGCCCTCTACAGGGCGTACTGACCGGACGGGCGGGGTGGGCGCTCGCCCCGCTCTCCAGATCTAGGCGGCCGGCGCGGGCATCCCCAGCCGACCCGCGCCTTCGCTCGCGCGCACGCGAGCGACAGACAGAGCCCGTACGTACGCGCGCGCGGCCGCCTCGATGATGTCCGTCGAGACCCCCTGGCCCGCACCGGTCTGGCCTTCGACCTCTACGACCACAGACACCTCGCCGAGCGCGTCCTGACCCTCGGTGACGGCGTCCACGCGGAACTCGCGAAGAGAGGCGGCCACACCCGTCGCCGCGTTGATCGCCCTGAAGATCGCGTCGACCGGGCCATCGCCCGAGGAGGAGCCCTCTGCGACGGCGCCGTCCTCCGCACGCACGCGCACGCGCGCGCTCGGCGGCTGCGTCGAGGAGGCTTGCACCTCGAAGTCCACGAACGCATAGGCCGCCACGCCGTCGCCGCGTAGCTCGTCGGTGACGAGCGCCTCCAGGTCCATGGCGGTCACATGCTTCTTGCGGTCGGCGATCTCCTTGAAGCGCTTGAACGCGGTGTTGAGCGCCTGGCCGTCCGCTTTGAAGCCGATCTCTTCGAGCGCTTGGCGCAGCGCGTGGCGGCCCGAGTGCTTGCCCAGCACGATCGAGTTGCTCTTCAAGCCGACGGTCGTGGCGTCCATGATCTCGTACGTCGAGCGCTCCTTCAGCACCCCGTCCTGGTGGATGCCTGACTCGTGCGCGAACGCGTTGCGCCCGACGATCGCCTTGTTGGGCTGCACCGGATAGCCCGTCAGGCGCGACACCAACCGGCTCGTGCGCGCTATCTCACGGATGTTCACGGCGGTGTCCAGGCCGATGTCGGCTTTGCGCGTGCGCAGCAGCATCACGATCTCCTCGAGCGACGCGTTGCCGGCGCGCTCGCCGATCCCGTTGATGGCGCACTCCACCTGGCGTGCGCCCGCCAGCACCCCAGCAAACGAGTTCGCGACCGCCAGGCCCAGGTCGTCGTGGCAATGGACGGACAGAGCGACACCATGAAGGTCGGGCGCCAGCTCGTATAGGCGCTCCAGGTAGGCGGTGAACTCGTGGGGCATCGTGTACCCGACGGTGTCGGGGATGTTGATCGTCGTGGCGCCCTCGTCGATCGCGATCTGCACCACCTCGGCGGTGAACTCCATGTCGGCGCGGGTCGCGTCCATCGGCGAGAACTCCACGTCCTCGGTGTACCCCTTGGCGTGGGCCACCGCCGCGCGCGCCTGGCCCTTCACGTCCTCGCGCGTCGTCTGCAACTGGTGCTGGATATGGATGTCCGACGTGGAGATGAACGTGTGGATGCAGGGCCGCTCGGAGTCCCTGACCGCCTCCCACGCCGCGTCGATGTCCTGCTTGGCGGTGCGCGCCAGCCCGCAGATGACGGGACCCTCGACCTCCCTGGCGATCGCCTGCACAGACTCGAAGTCGCCTGGCGAGGTGATCGGGAAGCCCGCCTCGATCACGTCCACACCAAGGCGCGCGAGCTGCTGGGCGATCTCCAGCTTCTCCTGCTTGTTGAGCGCGATCCCCGGCGACTGCTCACCGTCGCGCAGGGTCGTGTCGAACACCCTCACACGGTCGCGCTCGTCTCTCTTTGTTGCTGTGTCACTCATGCCGTCCTCGCTTCTCCAGTTCTCTCGCTTTTCCACTTCTCCTTTGGTATGCGGCTACGCGGCCGCCACGCGCTATTCCCCCCGAGGGGGGAGGAGCAGGAGAAGCGCAAGGGAGAGCTGCGAGGACATCGCCACGCAGGTTAGCACCCGCGCCAGCAAGCGCCAAATGGAATCAGTGAGGGGGACGAGGGTCAAGCGAGACAAGGACGCAGGGAGCGTGGCGTGCTTTACGCACGCGAGCGACTGAGGACGTAGTATCGCGCCGGCCATCGTCCCCCTCAGGGGACCAGCACGACCTTGCCGACATTGCGCCGCTCGGTGAGCATGTCGTGCGCCGCGCCAGCTTCGTCGAAGTCGAACGCGCCCGCGATTACGGGGTCGATCGTGCCGTCGTCGAGCAGCTCGCGCAACGGCTCGATCCATGGTTCGAGCGTCTCGCG
>DASUDH010000100.1:0-12516 GCA_036275675.1 Solirubrobacteraceae bacterium
TCGACATAGTCGATTGAGGTGCCCTTGAGATGACCGCGACGGTGGGCGACCCGTCAGCGGAGAGCGGCGGCGGAGGTTCACCCGCTGTGCCCGCCGGTCGCGTCGGTCGTCCCCACGGCCTGGATGGGAGCTTCTACGTGACCGGCGCTCGCTCACGTTTGCTCGCACTCGGAACAGCGGTCACGGTCGCCGGTCGGACCGCGACTGTGACGAGGCGGGCGGGGACCGACGACCGTCCGATCGTGCGCCTCCAGGGAATCGAGGACCGCGGCGCCGCCGAGGCCGTGCGCGGACTCGAGCTAACGGTCGACCGCGACGACGCGCCCATCCTGGGAGACGGAGAGTGGTGGGGAAGCGAGCTGGAGGGCTGCGAGGTGGTCGACGGCGAGCGGCACGTCGGAATCGTCATCCGGCTTGTCGAGCTCCCGTCATGCGAGGCGCTAGAAGTGCGGCTCGCAGCATCTGGCTCTCGAGGCACGGCACGCCCATTGGACGATCCGCTGGTGCCGATGGTGCGCGAGGCTATCCGCCATGTCGATACCGTGCGGCGGCGGATCGACGTCGACATGAGCTTTCTCGAGGAGACGCTGTGAGCGCGGGCGTTCCGTATGGGCGTAGCTCGGTAGGAGGGCACGCGCCAGCGACGGCACTGGGTGGACGGGACGCGTCGCGCATGGGCTGGGGGGCGTGATGGAGATCGACATCTTCACCCTGTTTCCCGAGTGGTTCGAGTGGTTCGAGGCTCAGCGTCATGTGCGCAACGCGCTCGACGACGGCTCGCGTTTGCGCTACGTGAACTTCCGCGAGCACACCCCGCTCGGCGGCGGTCAGGTCGATGACACCCCCTTCGGGGGGGGTGCCGGGATGGTGTTGCGCGTCGATGTGGTAGACGCGGCGCTGGGCGCCCATTACGGAGTCGACGCGACACGTGTACGCGAGGGCCGGCGCGTGATCGCGCTCGTGCCCGGCGGACGGGTGCTGGAGGAGACCTACGTCCGAGAGCTCGCCGCCGAGCCAGCGTTGACCTTGCTGTGCGGGCGCTACGAGGGCTTCGACGAGCGGATCGTCGAGCATTTCGCGAGCGAGACCCTGTCGATCGGCCGCTATGTCCTCTCGGGTGGGGAGCCTGCGGCGATGGTCGTGTGCGACGCGGTCCTGCGCAAGCTCCCGGGAGCGCTCGGACACGCCGAATCGGCCGTCGAGGAGTCCTTCAGCGACGCGCTCGACGGGGACCCCGAGTACCCGCACTACACGCGTCCCGCCGACTATCGCGGGTGGCGCGTGCCAGAGATCCTGCTCTCGGGGCACCACGAGCGGATACGTCAGTGGCGAGCCCTGCAAAGCCGGCGCCGCGGCGAGGGGCGTGACGTGCACGGGTAGTCCGCGGTGCGGTAGAGCCAGTTCCGAGACTGGCACGAGGCGCACGATCGGCCCGCGTGTGGGGGAGGGTGACGGACCGTGGGCTGTGGGTGTTCGCCGTGCACGGTTGGCTGTGAACGGGCGGCTGTGCACGGTCCGCAATCCACGGACATCCGCCCCGTCGAGTGGCGTTCGCTACCATTCGCGAGCGCGTCGGCCCGTGCTGCGACTTCCGCTCACACGGCGCCTTCTTTTTGCCATGAGCACCGTCATCGAAAGCATCGAGCGTGCGCAACTGCGCCGCGTCCCCGACTTCGCGCCCGGCGATCGCGTCAAGGTGCACTTCCAGGTGATCGAGGGCACGCGCCGACGCATCCAGGTTTTCGAGGGTGTCGTCATCAAGCGTCAGGGACACGGCGTGCGCGAGACGTTCACGGTGCGAAAGCAGTCGTTCGGCGTTGGGGTGGAGCGCATGTTCCCGGTGCACTCGCCGAAGATCGAGCGCATCGAGGTGGCGGCCAGGGGGGATGTGCGTCGCGCGAAGCTCTACTACCTGCGCGACCGGGTCGGCAAGCGCGCGCGCGTGCGCGAGCGTCGCTATACCGGTCCCGAGCAGGATGTCGAGTACGGCCTCTTGCACGCGCCGATGGAGGCCACCGACGCCGAGGGAGCAACAGCCGAGGAGACCCTCGCCGAGGCGCGGGACGCCGAGCCTGAGAACGGCTCCGACACGCCCGAGGACACCGCTGCTCCTCAGGACGGCCAGGATGAGCCGTCCGCGCTGGCATCCGGGTCGGGCGGGGAGGCGCCCGGCGGCGAGGAGGGTTCGGCGGCGGACGGCGCCGATGACAGCCCCGGCGCGTCGACGGCGGTCGCTGTAGAGGCCGATTCCCCCCCCGACGCCGGCGAGCCTGGAGCCGGCGACGCGGCGGCGTGAAAGCCAACCCAGCCTCGGCCAAGGGCGCCGAAGGCAAGGGCGACCCCAAGTCGAAGACCAACTCGGTCGTCGAGCTCGTCGTGATCGTGCTCGTCGCGATCGGCTTGGCGCTCGCGATACAGGCGTTCGTCATCAAGCCCTACCGGATCCCGAGCGGCTCGATGGAACCGACGTTGAAAGTCGGGCAAAGGGTTCTCGTGAACCGCATAGGCATGCACCTCGGCGGGCCTCACGTCGGTGAGATCGTGGTGTTCCATCCGCCGAGGGACGCCGAACAGCAGGTGTGCGGGCCCACGCCGCACATGGTCACTCCCGGTGGCGCGGCGTGCTCGATGCCCGACCCAGAAGCGTCGAGCGTGAACTTCATCAAGCGGATCGTGGCCGGCCCGGGCGACACGCTCTACATCAAGGAAGGCCACGCCTATCGCAACGGCAAGCGCGAGAGCGACTCCTACATTCGCCCGTGCGGCAGTGGCTCGGAGTGCAACTTCCCGACGCCGATCACGGTTCCCGCCGGTCACTGGTTCATGATGGGGGACAACCGTGGCGAGTCGGACGACAGCAGATTCTGGGGACCCGTCCCCACGAGCTGGATCATCGGAGGGGCCTTTGCCACCTACTGGCCTCCCGACCGCATCGGGTTCCTCTAGGACTCCTCACTCCAAGCGCGTGGCTCGTCGCCGCGCGCGCGCTGGCGCGAGCGGGCAGCGCCTGTTCGCGTTCGACCGCCGGCTCGGAGCCTCGCTCGTCGCGGGCGCCGACGAGGCGGGCCGTGGCTGTCTGGCGGGGCCGCTCGTCGCCGCGGGCGTGCTGTTCGACTACGAGCGGCTCACCACGCGCGAGCTGCGCGCGCTCGGAGCGCTCAACGACTCAAAGCAGCACACCGCGCACGGGCGTGAGGAGCTGTATCCGCTCGTGCTCTCGAGCGCGGTGCGCGTCACGGTCGTGTCGCGTTGCGTCAGCGGGATCGACTCACGTGGCCTGCACAAGACGAACCTGGCGGCCCTGCGCGATGCGATACGCGGTGTCACGAGCGGTGTCGAGAATGATTGCGAGTGTCTCATCGACGGGTTCGCCGTGCCCGAGTTCGAGCGACCCCAGCGGCCGATCGTAAACGGAGACGCAACGAGCGCCGCGATCGCGGCCGCGTCGATCGTGGCAAAGGTGACGCGCGACCGCTACATGCGTCACGCGGACGAGCTCCACCCAGGTTGGAGCTTCGCCGAGCACGTCGGCTATTCGACTCCGGTCCACCGTGAGGCGATCGTCCGTCGAGGCGTCTCCCCGCTGCACCGCATGTCCTTCCAGTCGCTGGCCTACCAACAGCTGGCGCTCTGAGAAGCCCGCTCGGGGCCAGAGATCCGTCTTTCAGGAGGGCCCCGCGACGCGGCGCTCGAGCCGGCCGCCGTCACCAGGCCCCCTCGACGTGGTCGAGGCGCAGCAGTCGGTCGTTGCCATCCACGATCACTCCCACCGCGTCGAAGCGAATCGTGTGGGCCTTCGGACGCGCGTGGGTGTTCTCGTAGAGCCATGCACACGCCAGCCTCTTCAGGCGCGCGCGCTGGCTGGACCTCAGCCATGCGAGTGGCTGGTCCTCCGGGCAGAGGCCCCTGCGGCGGTTGCTCGCGCGTCTCGTCTTGATCTCGGCGAACACGAGCGCCCGCCCGTCGAACGCGATCACGTCGATCTCGCCGTGGCGGGTTCTCACATTGCGCGCCACCACCACGAACCCGAGGCGCCGGAGGTGGCCGATGGCGAGATCCTCGCCGAGCGCGCCAAGCGCGCGACGTCTGTCTCCGGGCGCGGGAGAGCCGAGAGGGGCGGGGCTGGCAGGACACACGCCTCGACCATATGCCGAAAGATGTGACGTAGAACACACAAACGTGCCGATTCGTCGTTCGATGTGTGCGGCGTTGTCTCAGGAAGGGCCCGGTGGACCGGGTGACTCGCGTGGCTCCCGTGTGGTTCCTGTCTCGGCTCCCGTATGGTCCCCAGCGCCAGATATCCTGGCGTGGGCCTAATCGAGCTCCATCCTGTGAACGACACTCCCGACAACCTCCGCGGCTCGACCGTCGTGCCCGCCGCCGATTCCTCGGCCGGCCAGGATCCCGCTCGAGCGTCGCCTGGCATCGACGGCGTCAGCGGCTTCATGGGGATGCGCTGGGACGATGCCAACAGCGTTCGCCTCGACATCCGGCCCGAGCTCATCAACGCCGCGGGCCTGCTCTCCGGCGTGGTCACCTATGCGCTGGTCGACTACTGCATGGGCTCCGCCCTGTGGGCGCACACCACAGCGGACGAGCACATCGCGACGATCAACATCTCGATCAATTACGTCCAGACCGCCACCGAGGGTGAGATCGTGTGCACAACGGAGCTCGACCGGCGCAACCGCTCGAACGCGGTTCTGCGCAGCGAGGTGCGCCACGAGGACGGCCGGCTGCTCGTAACGGCGATCGGCAGCTACACGATCTTCCCGGCCCGCCGCCGCCCACGAGTCGCCTGAAGCCCGGTGTCGCCCGCAGCGGTCCCACGGTCGTGAGGGTCCAGCGAGAAGTAGATTGCGAGGATGGCCGGATGGTGGACGCCGGACGCCCGCGTCCAAACGGCAATAGCTCTTGACGGACCCGAGCGCCGCATCCATGCCCGACATAGCTCACACCCCTCGCGCTCTCACGATCGCCGGCTCGGACTCGGGCGGCGGGGCGGGGATACAGGCCGACCTGAAGGCGTTCGCCCGCTGCGGGGTCCACGGCACGAGCGCGATCACCGCGATAACAGCGCAGAACACGCTCGGTGTGAGCGCCCTGCATGCGATCCCGGCCGAGATCATCATCGCTCAGGTGCGAGCGGTGGTCGCGGACATCGGCGTCGACGCCGTCAAGGTGGGAATGCTCGGCACGATCGACACCGTTCACGCCGTCGCCCAAGCGCTCGACGAGCTTCCCGCCGGCACGCCCGTCGTGGTCGACCCCGTGATGGTCTCAGAGTCGGGCGCTCAGCTGCTCGATCCCGACGCCCAGAGCGCCCTCGTCGCCGAGATCCTTCCGCGCGCTACGGTCCTCACACCCAACGTCCCCGAGGCGCGTGCGCTGACCCGGCGCCGGCCCGGAGGCGACACGGAGGACGACCTCGAAGCGGACGCGCTCGTTCGCGCCGTGCTCGCGCTGGGGCCCGGCATCGTCGTGCTCACGGGCGGCCACCGTGAGCAGGCGGTCGATCTCTTCCTCGACTCCGCGGCTCCCGATCAGATTGTGAGCATCCCCGGCGAGCGTCACCCCGCCGGCGCGGCGCATGGCTCGGGATGCACCCACTCCTCCGTGCTCGCCGCCCAGCTCGCGCTCGGCCGCTCCCCGCTCCAGGCGGCCTTCGCGGCCCGCGCGCTCGCCGGAGCCGCGGTCTCCCAGGGATTGCGGGACGTCGGAGAGGGCCCCGGTCCGGTCGACGTCATCGGGCTCGCGCGCCTGCGCCAGCCGTAGGTCACGCGCCGGGGGAGCGCAGGCGCCTCCGTTTCCGCGAGCGAACGCAGCCTCGCGCCGGTAGTGTTCCGGCGCTGTGAGCGCTCCCGTCCCGTTTGACGTCAAGCACCGCTCGCGCGCCCTCACCGAGGGTCCCGAGCGCGCTGCCGCGCGCGCCTACCTGCACGGGATCGGCTACACAGCCGAAGACCTCGCCAAGCCGATCGTCGGCGTCGCCCACTCGTGGATCGAGACGATGCCGTGCAACTTCAACAACCGCGTGCTCGCAGCCAAGGTCAAGGAGGGCATTCGCGCCGCCGGCGGCACGCCGATGGAGCTGAACACGATCGCGATCTCCGACGGCATCACGATGGGGACCTCCGGGATGCGCGCCTCGCTCGTCTCGCGCGAGCTGATCGCCGACTCGATCGAGCTCGTCGCCTCCGCCCACCGCTTCGACGCGCTCGTGGTCATCTCCGGCTGCGACAAGACGATCCCCGGCGCGGTGATGGCGCTCGCGCGCCTGGACATCCCCGGTCTGATGCTCTACGGCGGCTCGATTCGCCCCGGCCGCTACAGGGGCGAGGACGTCACCATCCAACAGGTCTTCGAGGCGGTCGGGGCGTTCGCAGCCGGCACGATCACCGAGGCTGAGCTGCACGAGCTGGAGGAGGCCGCCTCGCCCGGCGCGGGCGCCTGCGGCGGACAGTTCACCGCCAACACCATGGCCATGGCCTTCGAGGTGCTCGGTATCTCGCCCGCCGGCTCGGCGATGGTGCCCGCCGAGGACGGCAGCAAGCTGCAAGTCGCGGTCCAGTGCGGCGAGCTCGTCATGGATGTCCTGCGCAGAGGGCTGCGACCGAGCGAAGTCATCACCAAGCACGCCCTGGAGAACGCGATCGCCGCCGTCGCGATGAGCGGCGGCTCCACCAACGGCGTCCTTCACCTGCTCGCGGTCGCCCACGAAATGGGCGTCCCCCTGTCGATCGACGAGTTCGACCGCATCTCGCAGGACACGCCGCTGCTGTGCGACCTGCAGCCGGGAGGCCACTATGTGGCCACCGACCTCTACGAGGCAGGCGGGGTCCCGCTCGTCCTGCGCCGCATGCACGAAGCGGGCATCCTGCGCTCCGAGGCGATCACCGTCACCGGGCGCACGATCGCCGAGCACGCCGCCGAGGCCCAGGAGACGCCGGGCCAGCGCGTCGTTCTGCCCCTCTCCGAAGCGCTCAAGCCGACGGGGGGCTTCGCGATCCTACGCGGCAACGTCGCACCCGACGGTTGCGTCGTCAAGCTCGCCGGCCACGAGCGTCGCCGTCACGTCGGCCCAGCGCGCGTGTTCGACGGCGAGGAGGCCGCCATGGCCGCCGTGCTCGCCCACGAGGTCTCCGCGGGCGACGTGGTGGTGATCCGCGGCGAGGGCCCAGCCGGCGGGCCCGGGATGCGCGAGATGCTCGCCGTCACAGCCGCCATCGTCGGCGAGGGCTTGGGGGAGACGGTCGCGCTGATCACCGACGGTCGCTTCTCGGGAGCCACGCACGGCTTTATGGCGGCCCACGTAGCCCCCGAGGCTGTCCGTGGCGGTCCGATCGGCGCACTGGCGAACGGCGACGAGATCACGATCGACGTCGAGCGTCGCCGCATCGACGTCGCGCTCACCGACGAGCAGATATCGCAGCGTCTTACCGCCTATTCGCAACCGCCGCGCGCCGACGAGCACGTCGACGTCGCGATCCGCAAGTACACCCGTCTCGGCGGCTCCGCCGCCCAGGGCGCCGTCACCAGCTGACTGAGCCTACTCGGCGATGAACTCGTCCAGCAGCTCGTTGAAAGCAGCCGGACGCTCCACCATCGCCATGTGACCGGTTCCCTCGAAGATCACCTTGCGCGAATCGGGGATCAGCTCCTCGAACACGCTCGCGTCGCGCACAGGGATGATCTTGTCTTCATCGCCCCACACGATCAACGTCGGGCACGCTATCTCCGGTAGGCGCTCCTTGACCGGATATTCGATGTTGGCTCGCAACGCCTGCATGAAGCCAGGCTTGCCCGCCCCGCGCAACTGCTCGGCGGCGAGCGGCGCCGGCAGGCGGCTCGGATGGCGCGTCACGAGCCCGAGCGTCAGGTTGCGCAGTCCCGGGCGTCTCGCCACCCGGTTGGACTGCGCCGCCGTCCAGCCCGTGTAGACAGCGAGCATCGGTCCCATGCGACGCAGGTAGGGCTCAACCCGTTCAACGTCGCGCCGGCGGTACGTGCTGATCCCCGCCGCCGACACGAGCACCAGGCGCTCCACCCGCTGCGGATAGGCGATCGCGAGCTCCGCTGAGACGAACCCGCCCATCGAGTTTCCGACGAACGTCGCCGCGCCCACGTCGAGCGCCCCCAGCAGCTCGTCCAGGATGCGCGCATACGCCGAGATCGTGATCCTCTCCGCCGGCATCGGCGAGTGTCCGAACCCCGGCAGGTCCATCGCGATCACGCGATGATCGCTTGCGAACACCGGCATCTGCTCGAGCCAGTTCGGCCACGAGCCGGACAGGCCATGCACGAACACGATCGCCGGACCCTCACCCAGGTCGATCACGTTCACCGGGCTGCCCGCCGCCGTCACCCAGCGCTGATGCTCACGCCAGTCGACCTCCAGCCACGGCGAGCGCCCCGCGGGCCCGTACGGCTGTTGCCGATCGGTTCGGGGCAGGACGCTTACGCCGCTCATCGCTCAATAATCTATCCCACCCGTGCGCATCGCCATCGACATCGACTCGACCCTGCACCACTACTGGGATGTCCTCTCGGAGATATCCCGGTGCCGCTTCGGCGTCGAGCTGCCCTACGAAGAGCAGCTCACATGGGGCATCACGCGGCTGC
The DNA here is from genome assembly GCA_036275675.1 of Solirubrobacteraceae bacterium. Lineage (GTDB taxonomy): Bacteria > Actinomycetota > Thermoleophilia > Solirubrobacterales > Solirubrobacteraceae > Palsa-744. The sequence continues at coordinate 8,623 of DASUDH010000100.1, forward strand.
GTCCCGACCAGCTCGCGCTGTGCATCGAGGAGAGCCACGGCGACGAGCTGATCCTCGCCGGCACGCCCTACCCGGGCGCGGTGGAGACCGTCAGGGCGTGGCGCGAGCAGGGGCATTTCATCCACGTCACCAGCCACCGCTCCACCGCGTGCGCGCCCGCCACCGCCCGCTGGCTTACGAGCAAGGGACTGCCCTTCGACGATCTCTGTTGCTCCTACGACAAGGTGGCGCGCTGCGCGCAGCTGGGCATAGACCTGCTCATCGACGACAGCCCGCTCAACATCAGCGCGGCGATCGAGCACGGCATCGCGACAGCCACGATCCTCCACCCATGGAACACGGAGCTGTGCGAGGTCGAGGATGTGATCGGCGCGCACGACTGGCACGAGCTCGCCCGCCTGCTCGAGCCGTTGCTCTCGGCTCCCTCGCCAACGCTCGCCGGCAACGGCTGACGGCCGGCCGGGCAGGTCGTGCCGAAGAGCGCGCGCGGACGAGCGCGCGGCACAGAAGGGCGTGGACCCCGCCACGGCGAACTATGCCTGGTGATGGACCCTGCCCAGCCAAGCACGCGAGCGAGCCTCAGCGCCCCGTGGCTGCGCGCGCTCTCCCAACTCGATGAAGACCTGCATCGTACGAACGCCGCCCCGCGCACCAGGCGCGCCTATGGGGTCGACACGCTCCAGTTCGCCTGCTTCGCCGACACGCACGACTTGATCCCGTCCACCGTCGGTGTCCGCGACGTCCGTCGCTACATCGCCCGCCTCTCAGAGCTTCACCTCAGCGCGACCACCACCGCGCGCAAGCTGGCGGCGATCCGCGCCCTGTTTCGCAGCCAGCGCGAGCATGGCCACATCGAGCAGAGCCCGGCCGACCTGCTCGCCACCCCCCGCCGCGGCTCCCACCTGCCGCGCGTGCTCAAGCCACCCGAGGTCGCGCGCCTGCTCGACAGCATCCCCGCCGACGGTCCCCTGCATGTGCGCGACCGCGCCCTGTTCGAGCTCGCCTACGCGTGCGGCCTGCGCGCCGAGGAGATCGTCTCCCTGAACGTCGCCGACGTCGATCACGACGGCGAGCAACTGCGCGTCGAAGGCAAGGGCTCCAAGACTCGCTTCGTCCCGGCGGGCGAGGTCGCCATGAGCGCCGTGCGGCTCTACCTGGAGCGCGCCCGTCCCGTCCTGCGTGACGACGACGAGCAGCCCGCCCTGTTCCTGAGCCGCTCCGGCAGGCGGCTCGGGACCAGCGACGTGCGCCGCCGGTTGCGCGCCTGGACCACGCGGGCGGGCGTCTCTGAGGGGATCTCCCCGCACGCCCTGCGTCACAGCTTCGCCACCCACCTGCTCGACGGCGGCGCCGACCTGCGCTCTATCCAAGAGCTGCTCGGACACGCGAGCATCTCGACCACCCAGGTCTACACTCGGGTAGAGTCCGCGAGACTCAGAAGCGCCTATGCGCGCAGTCACCCTCGGGCCTGATCGGGGGGAGAAGACCCTGGAGACGAATGTCAAAGCGATCGAGCTGCGTGAATTGTGGCGACGCTACAAGTCCGAGGAGGACGCTCGCGCCCGCGAGCGGCTGGTCGTCGCCTATTCGCCGCTCGTCAAGTACGTAGCGGGCCGTACAGCGGCCGGCCTGCCTCCGCATGTCGAAGAGGCCGACCTGATCTCATACGGGCTCGTCGGCTTGATCTCCGCGATCGAGCGCTTCGACCCCTCGCGCGAGATCAAGTTCGAGACGTACGCCATCACCCGCATCAAGGGCGCCATCATCGACGAGCTGCGCTCGATCGACTGGGTACCGCGCAGCGTGCGCGCCCGCGCACGCGAGATCGAGCGCGCCAACGTGAAGCTCGAGCACCGCTTGCAACGCACCCCCACAGACGAGGAGGTCGCCAGCGAGCTGAACCTCGCGCTCCCCGAGTTCCACGAAGTCCTGCTCGCGATCTCCCACTCCTCGGTGGCCGCTCTCGACGAGCTTTGGAGCGTGTCGGACTCGAGCGGAGATCAGGTGTCATTGATGGACACGATCGAGGATCCCCACGCACCCGACCCCTCGCGCGCCCTCGACGTCGGCGACCTGAAGGACCGCATTGCCGACGCGATCGCCTCGCTGCCCGAGCGCGAGAAGCTCGTGATCGCCCTCTACTACTACGAGAATCTCACTCTCCGCGAGATCGGCGAGGTCCTCGGCGTCACCGAGTCGCGCATCTCACAACTCCACACCAAGGCCGTCCTGCGTTTGCGCGGCCGCATACAGGACGACTCCTTCGATGACTAGCGATCAACCCTTGGCGGCGTTTGCGATCGGCGATATGTTGCTCTGAAAATCTAGGAAGGAGACGCGCATGCGCCCGGCAGCCGATCGGATTCGCAACGTCGCCCTCGTCGGCCACCGTGGCTCGGGGAAGACGTCCCTGCACGAGGCGCTCCTATTCGAGGCCGGTGCCATAGGCCGGCTCGGCTCGGTCCCCGACGGCACCACCGTGTCGGATTCGGACCCGGACGAGCAGGCGCGCCAGATGTCGATCTCCACGACGCTCAGCGCGGTGGAGTGGCACGAGCGCAAGGTCAACCTGCTCGACACCCCTGGTGAGCCGAGCTTCATAGCCGACGCGCTCGCCGCTTTGCGCGTGTGCGAGTCCGCGGTGTTCGTCGTAAACGCGGTAGGCGGCGTCGAGGTCACCACGTCCCGTCTGTGGGCGCGCGCCGGCGAGCTCGACATCGCCCGGATGCTGTTCGTCAACATGCTCGACCGCGAGCGCGCCGACTTCTTCGCCACGCTCGATTCGCTCAAGCAGGCGTTCGGTCCGCACGTCGTCGCCACCGAGATCCCATTCGTCTCGGACGGCGTCATAGCGGGTGTGATCGACCTGCTCGACATGGTCGCCTTCCATCAGGACTCCGCCGAGCGCGGCGGCTTCGGCGAGATCCCGATCCCCGCCGAGCAGATGCAGCTCGCAAGCGACTACCGCGAGCGCCTGATGGACGAGGTCTCAGAGCTGTCCGACGCCTTGATGGAGCGTTACCTGGAGGGCGAGCAGATCTCCCACGAGGAGATCGCCGCCGCGCTCAAGCAGGGCACCAACCACGGCCAGATCTTTCCCGTCGTGTGCGGCGTGGCCACGCGCAACCTCGGCACCTCGCGTCTGCTCGACGCGATCGTCGAGGACCTTCCCTCGCCCGTCAAGCACGGTCCGCTCGCGGTCGGGGATATTGAGCTCTCGGCCTCTGAGGACGACGAGCTGTTCGCCTATGCCTTCAAGACCCGTGCCGACCCCTACGCCGGACGCATCAATCTGCTGCGTGTCTATCAGGGCGTGCTGCGCCACGACAGCCATGTGCTCAACACCCGCTCCCATTCGCGCGAGCGCATCGGCCAGCCGATCGTGTTCTTCGGCAAGAAGGCGGAGCAGGTCCAGGAGATCGGCCCGGGCGACATCGGCGCCGTGGCCAAGCTCAAGGACACGCGCGCCGGGGAGTGGCTCGCGGCGCGCGACGAGCAGATCGAGATGCCCCGGCCGCGCCTGCCCGCGCCCGTGATGGCGTTTGCCGTCGAGCCCGGCAGCAGGGGCGATGAGGAGAAGGTGTTCGCCTCCCTGCGCCGCCTGCAGGAGGAAGACCCGACGATCGACCTGCACCGCGACCCGCAAACCGGCGAGCAGATCGTCGCGGGCCTCTCGCAGGTGCACGTCGAAGTCATCGTCGACCGCTTGCGCTCGCGCTTCGGTGTCGAGGTGACCCTCAAGCCACCGCGCGTGCCCTACCGCGAGACGATCCGCGCTTCCGCCAAGGCCCACGGGCGCCACAAGAAGCAGACGGGCGGGCGCGGACAGTTCGGCGACTGTCACATCGAGATCGAGCCGCTCGCGCCGGGATGCGGCTTCGAGTTCGTCAACCA
>DASUDH010000101.1:0-4546 GCA_036275675.1 Solirubrobacteraceae bacterium
CTGCGCGAGCCCGCTACGGAATGATCACGGCGGCGCCCGTGAAACTGCCGGCTCGCAAATCCTCCAGCGCCTTGCCGGCATCCTCCAGCGAGTAGCTCGTCACGTGCGTGTGAACCGGAACCTCGGGCGCGAGCGCCAGGAACTCCTCGGCGTCGGCGCGCGTGAGGTTCGCCACCGAGCGGATTGTCCGCTCGCCCCACAGCGACCGATACGGGAAGGAGGGTATGTCGCTCATGTGTATCCCTGCGCACACGACCGTCCCGCCGGGCGCCACGGCGCGCAGCGCGAGCGGCACGAGCGCCCCGTCGGGGGCGAAGATGATCGCCGCGTCGAGCGGCTCCGGCGGCCGCTCCTCGGAGGCTCCCGCCCAGCCTGCCCCGAGCTCGAGCGCGAGCGCCTGCGCCGCGAAGTCCCCGGCACGCGTGAACGCGAACACGAACCGACCTTGCCAGCAGGCGACCTGGGCGATGATGTGCGCTGCCGCGCCGAATCCGTACAGACCGATCCGCCTGGCCTCGCCGCACATGCGCAGCGCCCTGTATCCGATCAGCCCTGCGCACAGCAGCGGGGCCGCCTGCTCGTCGGGATAGTCCTCCGGGATGGGGAAGCAGTAGCGCTCGTCGGCAACCGTGTACTCCGCCATGCCCCCGTCGATGTCGCACCCGGTGAACAGCGCCCGCGGACAGAGGTTCTCGCGTCCCGAGCGACACATCTCGCATTTGCCGCAGCTCCAGCCGAGCCAGGGCACGCCGACTCGCTCGCCGCCGGGCTCCGTCGTGGCGACGATCTGGTGTCCGAGGATGCGCGGGGGACGGGAGATCTCGAGCTCCCCGTCGAGCAGGTGCAGGTCTGTGCGGCACACGCCGCACGCCGATACGCGCAGCAGCAGCTGACCGGGGCGAGGCTCTGGTAGCGCGCGTGAGACGGCGCGCAACGGTTTGCCCGGGCCAGCGAAGACCATTGCGCGCATCGTCGTGTGCGCCGGCCTCTCAGAAGGCGTGGATCAGGCCGCGCTTGAGCGCGTAGGCGACCAGCTCGGCTCGCGAGGAGAGGCTGAGCTTCTGCTGGATATGGGCGCGGTGGGTCTCGACCGTACGCACCGACAGGTAGAGCCGCTCGGCGATCTCGGCGTTGGTATGGCCGAGGGCGATCAACCGCAGGACGTCGACCTCGCGCTCGCTCAAGTCGTCGGGAGGACCGGGCGCCGGCTCGGAAGCTAGGCGCGCGCCGAGGCGCGGGTTGAGATAGCTCTCGCCGCGCGCGGCACGGCGCACAGCCTCGACCAGCTCATCGTCGGCGGCCTCCTTGAGCACATAGCCGATCGCGCCCGCGCTCAGCGCATGGCGCGCAAACGCCGGCTCCTGCTGCATCGTAAGCACCACTATCTGGGTCTCCGGGTTGTGCTCGCGAACCTCGGGGATAGCCTCGAGGCTCGACCCGCCGGGCATGTTCAGGTCTAGCACGAGCACCGCGGGACGATGTCCATGGACATAGCGCTGGGCGTTATCGATGTCCCCCGCCTCGGCCACCACCTCGAAGTCGCTCTCGCTCTCGAGCAACAGCCGCAGGCCGCTGCGCACGACCGCGTGATCGTCGGCCAGCACGATGCGGATCGTCTCCTGCGCGTCGGCCGTTTGCAGCTCGGTCGTCCGCTGGCTCTGGTGTGTCATTGGGTGACGGTAGCGTCTGGCGGTGTGGCTTGCTTACGGGAAAGTACGGGTGTAGGCGCGGAGTGGTACGGATGCAGGCCGCCGCGCGTTCACACTGTTGCGTCGTAGAGGCAATCGCTTGTGAGCGCGTCGAAGATGTCCGCCCGCGCTACGATCCGTCCCTCCGCGGGGATGTCTCCGCCCGAGAGTCCGCGTGCGTAGCCGAACGGTGGTTGAGGGCGTTGGCGACGCTGATGAGGAGCTGCCCCGACCCGACCGGCTTGGCCATGTAGCCGAATGCGCCGAGCTCGATCGTGGCCATCGCGAGGTGTGGATCGTCCTCGCCTGTGACGACCACCGCCGCGTTGGGATGGTCGCTGCGGATGTGGGAGAGCAGCTCGATGCCCGGCTCGTCAGGCATGTTGATATCGAGCAGCACGAGGTCGTAGGAGTCGTGAGTCAACAGCTCACGCGCGTCAGAGGCGTTGGTGGCTGCGTCACAGGCGTAGCCACCCTCGCGTACAACCCGCTCGGTCCAGCTTCGCAGTAGGTCGTCGTCATCGACGATCAAGAGCTCGGTCATGGGCTCGGCTCCCCGTGCCTCTTTCAATTGCCGTAGCAGAATAACACGCCGAGCCGATTTTTCTCCAAATACCGTCTTGATTCAGAGTTATAATACCTTTGAGTCAAATTGACCCACAATCTGACAGTCACTCACATATTCGATTTACATGAGATAACGGTGCGCGATGTGTGAGTGGCGTCTATATGCCTTGACCGGGCAGGAACTCGTTGGTGAACGGCGGAAGGCCGGCGGTGTTCGGGTTGGAGCGAATCAACCCGTGCGAGAGCATCCAGCGGCCGAACGTCGCCCACGCAGCGGGGTCCTGCCAGCCGTATGGCTTGGAGCGATCGGCGGGGAGCGTCGCGGGGAGCGTCTTCTCGAGCGAGGCGAGCTGGAGCTTTCGTTGCGCGTCCGGGTTGGCCTGCACGATCAGCGTAGCCGCCGCCGCCGGGTTCGCGTGCGCCTGCTGCTCCCCGCGCGTGAGCGCCTGTAGGAAGGCGCGCAGGTCCTGTCCACGCGTGCCCGCCTCGTCCTCGCGTACGACGAGCACCAGCTCGTCATATGTGGGCACGCCGGCCCGGTCGACCGGGATCACGACGGGATGCTTGTGCATCTGCTCCAGCTGGATGGCCTCGTAGTTCCAGAAGCCGCCGAGCGTCGCCGCCACCTTTCCGGAGAGCATCGCCGGCACGAGGTTAAAGCCGACGTTCGCTTCCTGCACGGCGCTCGGACTCACACCGGCCGCCTGTAGCGCGGTGTGCAGCTCGACCGTCTGATAGCCGATCCCGGCGGTGCCCACGCGCTTGCCGGCGAGGTCTGAGACCTTCTGCACGCGCTGTCCGGGCAACGCGATGATCGAGGTCAGCGGGCGCTGCACGAGCGCGCCGATCGACACCAGTTTCAAGCCCTGGTCGCGCGCGAGCAGCAGCTCGGGCTCATAGGAGATCGCCATGTCCACCCTGCCGGCCGCCAACAGCTTCAGGGGTGTTGAGGGGTCCGAGGGCGTCTGCGGCCGCACGTCCAGGCCCACCGCCTTGAAGTCCCCGTTTGCCATCGCGCTGTAGAGGGCCGCGTGGTCGGCGTTGGGGAAGAAGTCGAGCATCACCGTGAATGGCTTCGTCGCCGGCGCCGAGAGCGTGTCCTGCTTGGAGCCGCAGGCCACGAGGGCGAGGAGAAAGGGGAGCGTGAGCAGCGCCAACCCGAGCGACCTCGGCATCCGGGGGCGGGTCCAATTGCGTGACTCGGACGCTGGGCGACGGCAAGGGGTGGCGGACGCAAGCGTTCGCCAGACGGTGGGCATGGCTCTCAACGGTTCTCTCCTCGTGGTCGGCTCGCCCACGGCGCGAGCAGGCGCTCGGCGAGGGCCAGGGTGTAAAAGCAGGCGATGGCAAAGACGAACAGGACCGCTGCGGCGGCGTAGGCGCGCGGAGTCTGAAGCCCGTTGATGTCAGCGTTGATCTGATGTCCGAGCCCGGCGTACGGACCGGATGTGGCGGTCGAGGTCTCGGCGATGTACGCGCCGATCACCCCCACGGCGAGCGCGATGCGCGCGCCGCTCAGCGCCGCCGGTACGGCGGCCGGCAGCTCGCCGAAGCGCAGCGCCTGCCAGCGTGAGGCGCCGAGCGTGCGCAGCAGCTTGAGCTGGTCGGGATCGACGGACGCGAGTCCATCGACTGTGGTGACCACCACGGGGAAGAAGCAGATCAGGACGATCACGAACAGCTTGGGCAGCACCCCGAAGCCCCACCAGAAGACAAGCAGCACGCCGATCAGCGCGACCGGGATGGCCTGCGAGCCCACGGCCAAGGGGTACACGGCGCGGCGCAGGCTTGGCGAGAGATGGATGAGCACTCCCAGCGCGAAACCGAACAGCAGAGCGAGCAGGACCCCGAGACCCACCTCCTGGGCGGTCAGTTCGAGGTTGGCCGACAGCAGACCCGCGTTGCTCCACGCTTCGGCGGCCACTTCATGGGGGGCCGGCAACACGATCGAGCTGACCGAGCCGAGGTCGACGTAGGCCTCCCACGCGCCGAGCAGGGCGAGTGCGAGCAGGGCGGCCGGCAGCAGATGCAAGCTGCGGCGCATCACCGCCGCTTGTCCCGTTCGTCGGTTTTTGCGTATGTCAGATCTGTGTCGGCGATCGTTCGGCCTGAGCCCTCGCCGAGCGCGTGAAGGGCACGCTGACGCAGCAGGATGACATCGTGGCCGGTGCGATCGCGGGGCCGGGGAAGATCGACCGCGAGCTCGGTGAGAACCCGGCCGGGACGGGGAGAGAAGATGGCGACTCGGTCGGCGAGCACGATCGCCTCCTCGACGTCGTGCGTGACGAGCA
>DASUDH010000102.1:0-3558 GCA_036275675.1 Solirubrobacteraceae bacterium
CCAACCCAGACCGTGACCACGGTCAAGCAGCTGGTCCTCCAGAACAAGGTGTTCGGGATCTTCGACGGGCTCGGCACACCGACGCACACAAAGGTCGTCGGTTACCTGAACGCCGCCAAGGTGCCCGACGTGTTCGTCGCCTCGGGCTGCCCGTGTTGGGACAACGGCAGCGCTCAGCCCTACACGTTTGGGTGGCAGCCGAACTACACAATCGAGGGCAAGATCCTCGGCCAGTACATCAAGCAGCACTTCGCCACCTCGAAGGTTGGCGTCTTCTACCAGAACGACGACTTCGGCAAGGGCGGGCTCACCGGCATAAAGGACGAGCTGCCCGCGAGCCAGATCGTCTCTGCCCAGCCCTACGAACCCGGCATAACGAACGTCGCGCCGCAGATCTCCTCGATCAAGGCCTCGGGGGCGAAGGTGCTCGTCGACTTCACGGTGCCGATCTACACAGCCCTCGGCCAGCTGGCCTCGTTCACGCTGGGCTACAAGCCGCAGCTCGTGTCCTCCAGCGTCGGCATCGACCCGACGACGGTCGGTGGTCTCTTGAAGACGTTCTCCAAGGGGAAGGCCGGAACCGAACTGATCGAAGGCGCGATCACCGACGGCTACCTTCCGTCAGTGGGAGAAACGTCGAACCCGTGGATCGCGCTGTTCAAGAAGGTCCACAACAGCTACGACGCGAGCGCGCCGTTCGACGGCAACGTGGAGTACGGTATGGCCGCTGCCTACACGCTCGGGCAGGCGCTGCAGCTCGCCGGCAAAAACCTGACGCGCGAAGGGATCGTCAAAGCGCTCAATGAAAAGGGCGCGCAGCTGACCGGGCCGGGCCTCGTGCCCTACCGCTATTCGTCAAGCAACCACGGCGGCTACGCCGGGGCGCAGATGGGGCAGGTCAGAGGCGGCGTGATCACGCTGTTCGGGCCGCGGCTCGTGACGACGCCAGAAGCGTCGAGCGCGATCACGCCGTACACAGGCATACAGCCGGCGCCGCCGGCGAGCGGCGTCTCTGTACCCTAACTCGCTGCCGGGCGCACCGTGCCAATCCTCGCCGGATCCCAGGCTCGGGAGAGCGTGTGAGGTGTTGACCAGCTGCCCGCCCGCCATCAGCGCGCGCGAAGCCACCCCACGAGTTCGCCCCCAGGGACCAGTGCCGCTACATTCCCGGCAAGCGATACCTCGACTGGGACCTATCCGACCCCAAGGGCCGCCCGATCGCCGAGGTAAGGGCAACGCGCGATGAGATAGCCCGCCGCGTCGGTCAGCTTGTAGGCGAATTGAGCATGGCGTCGTAGTCGGGCCAGAATGCGCAAGACTGAAGATATGGCGGAGCAGTCCAGATTCACCGTCGAACAGGCCCGGGCGATCGGCGAGACCGTCGGGATCGACTGGAGCACGTCCCGGTTCGATGTCGAGCAGTTCCGCATGGGGCTGGCGGTCGAGCTCGAGCACGGTCGCCATTATCCCGTGACGAACGTCACCGACGATGACGAGCAGACGACCGGCAAGATCGCGTGGGCGCACCTGAACGAGTTCCCCGACTACTACACCCGCCTCGCAGCGATGGAGGCCGAGGCCGAGCGCTACTGGTCTGAGCGCGGGGAGAGCGGGTAGCGAGCGAACGTCGCTGCAATCAGCGATTGCGCCGCGTAGGGTCGGATGGCCTTGGTAGTGCCATCAAGAGCAGCCCCGTTGATACGGTAGAGCGGCCTTGAGGCGGTGGTAGGGGGCGACCTCAAGCGGTCAGCGCAACAACGCTCGCGTCCGTGGCGGCAGGACGGATTGAGCACGGATCGGCGGTGGGCGACGGATAGGCTTCGTTGGTCGATGAGCGCAACCGTAGGGGGGATACGCGGTGGCAAGCAAGGCGCGTCGAGGTGACGGGGCGCTGGTCCGTGCGCAGGATGACCGGCGCCGTAGGGCTCGCCGTGGCGGTCCTTTTCGGGGCCGGCAATGCACTGTGGGCGCTTGACCAGCCAGAAGCCGACGCGTCCGCTCACCAGATCGTGTCCTTTTATACGACCACCTCGGACCGGATCATCGCTGGTGCCAGTATCAGTCTGCTGGCGGGCGCGCTGCTCGTGTTCTTTGCTGGTGGAGTCCGCACGCTGCTCCGCGATTATGCACCCGACGACCTGCTTCCGTCCGCGGCGTTCGGCGGTCTACTGCTCGTCGTTGCGACGGGGCTCGGCGCTGAGACGATCAATATGGCCGGTGCGCTTCGTGCCAGACATGGACAGCTCTCTCCCGAGCTCAGCCGGGCGCTGTTCGAGACCTCCCATGTGCTCGGCTACAACGCCGCGGGGGTCGGAATCGCCGTGCTCCTTGGCGCGATTGTGGGAGTTGCATGGTGGTCGCCTTCGCTGCTTCCTCGCTGGGCGGCGCTTCCGCTTCTGCTGCTCGCGGTCGCGTTCCTCACGCCTCTCTGTCGGTTCCTTCTCGCGCCCGCAATCCTGCTGCTCGCTGTCGTCTCGGCACGACTACTGCTTACAGCACACGCCGAGCGCTCAAACGCGAGCGCATCGGGGCCCCACGATCCAGCATGAATCCCGCGCAGCAGCCAAACGACGCCTCCTATGAGGAGATCGGCTTCGGGTACGCTCGTGCGCGCCGCACCGAGCCGCGGATCGCACAGCGCATCTTCTCTGCGCTCGGCGATGCTCCTACCGTGTTGAACGTCGGTGCCGGCGCGGGCTCCTACGAGCCGGCCGACCGTGACGTGCTCGCGGTCGAGCCTTCCCGCTTGATGCGCTCCCAGCGCCCGCCGGGAGCGGCGCCCTGCATCGACGCTCGCGCGGAAGCACTGCCGTTCCCTGACCAATCGTTTGACGCGGCGCTGGCCGTGCTGTCCGACCACCACTGGCCCGACCCGATCGCCGGGCTGCGCGAGATGCGTCGCGTCGCCCGGCGAGTAGTCGTCTTTCAATGGGATGACGCCGAGAGCGAACGCTTCTGGCTGATCCGCGACTACCTCCCGGAGTACCACGGCTTGATTGCGGGCAGACCCACCCTGTGCGAGCGTGCCGTGGCGATCGACGCACGCATGGAGCCCGTACCGATCCCCTTCGACCTGATCGACGGCTTCTTTCACGCCTACTGGCGCCGGCCGGCGGCTTACCTGCGAGAGCCGGTTCGCCGAGGCTGCTCGGTCTGGGCGCGAGTCGGCGAGCAGGCCGAGCAGCGAGTCATCACGGCGCTTGCCAAAGACCTCAACAGCGGCGCCTGGGCCGAGCGCAACGCCGAACTGCTCGACCTGGAGAGCATCGACCTCGGCGCACGGCTGCTGATCGCCGATGCTGCGTAACCAGCGATCCCGCTTTGTGACTGAGCTTGAGCGCAAGGTGCAAAAGGTCGTGGACCGCGAGCCGCGAGCGTGGGACACGCGGGATGCGCGGCTGCTGCCCAGCGTCTTTCATGCCGACATGGTGTGGGGCGTGGCCTCCTGCTGCCGAGAGTCACGATCCGCAGTCATGGGTGTGGGTTGTGGCGGGAAGGCCGAAAAAGGCGAGCGGCGGTCTAGCGCCGCTGGAGTCTGGCATCCTGACTCCGCGCGTC
>DASUDH010000103.1:0-11585 GCA_036275675.1 Solirubrobacteraceae bacterium
CGCGACAGCCGGCAACACCTCGCCATCGCCGCTCTCCGGTGTCGTAGTGGTTGCATTGCTCATCAGCGCGATCTCCTTTCACGAGGCCCACCAAACGCGAGCCATCGATCACGCCAAATACACAAAGATCCGGACAGACCCCACCCCGAGCACCGACAACCCCCACGACCTCCCCCGCCGCGACCGACAACGACACACCCACCAACACACGCCAACGCCGCCGCCCACGCCGAAAACCACGACCAACCCCATCCAACCGCAACACCAACTCACCCATCACCAACCACCGACTTGGGGAGTGTCCGATCGACAGCGTAGTCGGATTTGGTTGAGACCAGCACGGCTTGTTACGCTGCGATAGTCATCGCTCACGGAGGCGCCAGTCTGTCGGGATCACCATCGCATACGGAATGTAAGCTATATCCCAATGTCCATAGATACGCATGTCTACGATCACGGGCTGTTGCCTGAGCACAAACCCATGAAGGCGCGAGAGATCAGATGATCAGGAGCGGCGCATGAGGCGTAGTTTTGGCTCGGTCGCGACCCGATGGACAATCTCGATGTGCGCGATACCGCTTGCTGCAATCGCGGTCGGGCTATCCGCACAGGCATCGGCCGGTCGCGTGGTAGCGAGACAGGCCAAGAAGGTGTACCTCGTCGAGAATGCTCAACTGCGCCTCACACATAACAACGAATACGAATCAACGCTAGGCGAGCGGGGGCAGGCCACCGGCACGTTCAACGCGCCTGTCACCGCTGCGTTGACGCTCTCGCCAGCGCATGTGAAGGCCACCTTTACGATCTATCCGCGTGGTGGCTCAATCAGCGGTACCGCGCAGGCAAACTACATCGTAAAGGGCTCAACCGGCTACTTCGGCGGAACGCTTACGATCACGCATGGCGCCGGCGCCTATAGACACGCCTCCGGCAAGAACCTGGGGATCAGCGGGACCATCGACCGTCAGCACTTCAATATGAGCATCAAAGCCCACGGTTGGGCCGTCCTGTAGGACCCTCTGAAGAGGTCAAGAAGGCACGATGAGCCTTGCTCGACCACTCGCGCTCGCCCTCACGGGCTGCGCGTGCTTCGCGAGCAGCTCCAATGCAGCGCAGAGCATCCATCTGAAGGTCGCGTTCCGTCCTGACCGGCCTGGCGCACGAACGACGATAGAGTTCGCGTTCCGCATCAGCGGCCCTCGGCACACTGTCCCATCCCCGGTAACGAGCCTCGATTTGCGCCTGCCTGCACACATGGGCATCGACACCACCACGTTGGGGCAAAGCAACTGCTACCCCGCGAATCTGATCGACGGCGGAATACAGGGATGTAGCGCAAACGCCCGAATCGGGTTCGGTGACGCTACCGCAATCGTGCCTATCGGCTCGGGAGGCATCCAGGAGAAGGCATCACTCAGCGCGCTCATGGGACCACCGGCCGTAGACCACCTTGAAGTCCTGTTCTACGCTGAAGCGCTCTTCCCCGTCTTTGCCCAGCTCGTCTTTCCCGGTGTGGTGATTTCGGACACCAAGCCGTTTGGAGAGCAAATCACCACGTCCATCCCTCTAGTCCAGGCCTGGCCGGAAGGACCTGACTTCGCATTGGAGACCTTCAATTCAACCATCGGCCCGCTGCACCTGACCTACCATCGCCAAGTCTCCGGACGGACGATCTCCTACCAGCCACACGGCGTCACCGTCCCCCGTAGATGCCCGGCCGGCGGCTACCCCTTCACCGCACTGTTCAGCTTCCAAGACGGCACGCATACCACCGCTGACTATTCCGTTCCCTGCCATACGCACTAGACCAATCAGCTTGGCTCGACCCGTGGAGGTCTTCGGTGACGTAATGCGTCAGGATGGAGGGTACTGGTGACCGCCGCCTGGTGGTCGAGCCTCGCGCTTGCGCGGATCGTGGGTCGTGGTGTAGGGGAACCGTCCGAGCTGCCGCTACCCGGGTCTCCGTCGCCCGAGCCGCCCGCTGGTAGGCCGTCGCTACCTCCGTTTGGGGCGGGCACCGTCAAGGTCACGCGTGCCGCGTTCGCGGGTTGCTGTTGCCGGCTGCGTCTGTGAGCCACACCGCGAGCGTCCAGCTCCCGGGACCGGGGACGGTCACGGGTCCTGTTGACGGCGCGGACGCTGGCGTGCTGCAAGCTCCCGCACTGCTCGCCGGACGTTACCAGGGGCGAGCGAGGGTGGGATCGTTGTGCTGTGCCCAGCGGCACCGATATGTGCCGTATCATGGCACCTGTAGGTGCTATACCATGGCACCTATGAGCAGCCCTTTCGGCAGCTCAACGGGCGGCTGAAGCGCTGGTTTTGCCGGCGTCGTCTCGACGCTCCGGCCGCGCGTGAAGGCGGCGCCCGCCGGGGTTGGCGTTGAGGTGGCCTGCTGCTAGAGCTGTGGCTGGCCAGCGGTCGCAGCTGGCCAGATCCGGTCTAACAGCCTCAGCCGCTGCCACAGCCCAACATCAACGATTCGGCTCATCCGGCCAGGCACGGCCGAGGCCAGAGGGCGGGAGCGGACGCGTCAGCAGGGCGACTTCAGGAGCCGAAGCGGATCGGCAGCTCGGCGAGGCCGTAGATGCCGAGGATGCTCTCGAACACCGGCTCCCCGTCGAGCTTCAGGCGCGGCATCGCGCGTGCCAGGAACGTCAGCCCCTCTTCGAGCTCCAGGCGCGCGAGGTTGGCGCCGAGGCAGTAGTGCACGCCCGCGCCGAACGTCAACGCCCGCGCCTTCGGACGCTCCACCGCGATGTCGAAGGCTCCAAGCCCACCATCCCCATCCCGGTCCCCCCTTCCCGCCCCTGCGCCGCCGGGCAGGTCCCGGTTGCCGGTGAACGCGCACACCATCACGATCGTGTCCTTCGGGAACGTGACGTCCCTGAACGTCAGCTCCTCGACTGTGATCCTCGCCGTGAACGGCGTGATCGGCTCGTAGCGCAGCGCCTCCTCCACGGCGCGCCCCGCCAGCGACGGGTCCTCGACGAGCGCGGCCCACTGGTCGGGGTGTTCGGCCAGCAGCCGGATCGCGTGGGCGAGTTGGCTCTGGGTCGTGTCGACCCCGCCGATCAGCACGTTCAGCACGAGGTTCACGCACTCCTCCTCGCTCAGGCGATCCCCCTGCTCCTCCGCCGCCAGCAGCGTCGAGATCAGATCGTCCCCGGGGTCCTCGCGCCGCGCGGCGAGCAGCGCGCGCGCATACGCGTAGAACTCCTCGACCGCCTGTTCGATCGCGGGCCGCTCGTTCGTCATGCTCGCCGCGTCGAACTGGCGCTGGATCCAGTTCGACCAGTGGTGCAGTCGCGGCGCATCCGATAGCGGCGCGCCCATCACGGTCGCGATCGTCTGCGACGGGTACGGCTTGGCGAACGCCCCCACGAACTCGCAGCGGCCAGCGTCCCTCACTGGAACGAACAGCTCCTCCAAGAAACCCCTCATCGCCGGGCGCCAACGCTCGACCGCCCGCGGCGTCAGCGCCGGGTTCACGAGGCTGCGCAAGCGCGTGTGGTCGGCGCCGTTGACGTGCAGGATGTTGCGCTTCATCTCCTCCCACAGCGGGCCCTCCTTGACGTCGAACAGCTCGGCGATCTTCATGCCAGGGAAGATCGCCGAGCGTGTCCGCAGGAAGAACTCGCCCGCCTCGCGGTCGAGCACGACGTACCCGTACGGTCCGGCGGCCAGCCAGCCCTCGGCCGCCAGCTCGCGCATCGCCGTGTGGAAGCGCTCCCCCTTCAGGTCGGGGTCGGTGTAGTCGAAGCTCGCGAGCTCCAGCTCTCCGACGAGCGCCATGCCGGTGAGCCTACTTCTTCGGGTGCACCGTCTGCTTGAGGCTCGTGCCGGGGGTGAACTTCGGGGCCTTGGACGCCTTTATCTTGACCTTCTCGCCCGTACGCGGATTGACGCCCTGGCGGGCGGCCCGCTTGACCACCGAGAACTTGCCGAAGCCGGTGATCACGACCTCGTCGCCCTTCTTCAGCGTCCTGCCGACGGTGCTCACGAACGACTCGACCGCGCGCGACGCATCCGCCTTGGAGAGACCGCTGTCGGCGGCGATCGCCTCGACAAGCTGGCTCTTGTTCATGGAGTGCTTCCTTTCGATAGGTGTGACTGGCAGTGGCGCAGACTAGCGCGCCGGCAGCCCGGCGGGCGCGAGCACATTGCGCAGCTGCTCACGCATCAGTCCCACCCCGCGCTCCGGGGCGACCGCCGCGGAGCCGATCGCGGCGCGCGCCTTCTCGTCGGAGAGGGCGGTGTTCGACGGCACCCGCAGGCGCGGATCCTCCCCGCACGCCCGCAGGAAGGCGGCGATGGTGCCCTCCGTGACGAGCTCGCGCGGGCACCCGAATGCGCCCGCCAGCAGCTCCAGCCATTCGCGGCGTCCGAGCGAGCCGGGACCGGCGGTGTTGTAGACGCCTTCGCAGCCCTGGGCGATCAGCTCGCACACGCGCTGGGCGTAGTCCCAGGCATACGTCGGCGAGCGCTGCAGCCCCGCGGGTGCGGGCAGCGCCGTGCGCGCGCGCAGGCGCCCCACCAGCCGCAGCGCCAGCCCCGAGCGCTCCCACGCGTGGCGTGCGCGCGCGTCCTCGCGCGCGGGCCTCGACACGTTGACGCCGTACACGTCCCCGGGTCGCGTGATTAGCCATCGCACGTTCGCGCGCATCGTGGCTTCCTCGCACGCGAGCTTCGAGCGCCCGTAGGCGTTCACGGGGTCGGGCAGGTCGCTCTCGCTGAAGCGCGATCCCGCGGGCCGGTAGCCGCTGTGGACCCAGTCGCACGACACGAGCACATAGCGTGCGCGCACCGCGCGAGCGGCCGCGAGCGTGTGCTCGGCGCCGACGTAGTCGAGCTGGGCGATGTAGGGCTCGCGCTCGAAGCGGCTGAGCGCCACGCAGCCGGCGGCGTGCACGACGACGTCCGGCTCGAACTCCATCGCCGCCTGCACGCACGCTCTGCGGTCGGCCATGTCGAAGCCGACCGTCTGTGCCCAGTCGACCTCGACCGGCTGGTCTCGGAAGCAGCCGAGCACATCCCAGCTCTGCTGCGCTGCGGCGGCCGCCACGTTCGAGCCGATCAGGCCGCTAACACCTGTCACCAGCACCCGCATCCGATACATACCGTCTCTCTGTTGTCAATAGACGGTAGCACCGCATGGCCAGGGGCCCGCTGGCGTGGCACTAGGGTAGGAAGTCGTTCGTGCCGTAGCGCCGCGGGGCGATCGGGGCTCCGATCAGGCCGGCGCCGACCATCCACTTCGACATCGCTTCCACGTTGGCCGCCTGCAGCGTCCCGAACGCGACCGCGTTCCCAGCCGCGAACAGCTGCAGGTACACGCCGAGCGAGGCCGCGGTCAGCTTGCGCTGGAGCGTCGGGTTGGCCGTCAGCAGCTCGGCGAGGCTCTGCCGCGGGTCCTTCAGCGTGTCTTCATAGCCGTGCACCGTGGCCGCCACGAAGTCGCGCACGAGCGCCGGGTCAGAGCCGATCAGCTTGCGGGTGGTGAACGCCACCAGGCCCGGATAGGACGGCCCTCCGTGCTGGTCGAGCCCGAACGCCGTGATCGGGTGGCCGCTCACTTCAAGCGCCACGCCGTCGTCGGGGATGAAGCCGGTGAACGCCGCGATGCGACCGGCCACGAGCGCCTGGGCGCCGTCGAAGCCGACCGTCACGACGCGCACGCGGCTGGGGTTCACGCCCGCCTGGCGCAGCTCGGTGTCGAGCACCGCCCGATCCGAGGGCACGCCCGTGATCCCCACGCTCCTGCCGGCCAGGTCGGCGGGCGAGCGCAGGTGCTCGGAGGCCAGCGCGATCAGTCCCCCAAGGGGGCGCTGCACGAGCGCCATCACCGCCTGCGCGTCGCCGCGCCTGTCGATCAGCGCCGCCACGTCGCTGCCGTCGGCGAGCCCGAACTGGGCGCGGCCGGCGTCGATCAGCTTCAGCGTTTCCTGCGTGGAGGTCGGCTGGACGATGCGCAGGTCGATGTTCTCGCGCTGGTAGTAGCCGGCCGCCTGCGCCCGATAGATGCCCGCGTGGACCGCGTTGGGGACGAAGTCGAGGATCAACGTCGCCTTCGTCATGCGCGCGAGCGGGGCGTGCGCAAAGCTGCCCGCGGAGGCGCTCGTCGCAGACGGCGCACTAGCCGAGGAGCCACACGCTGGCAGAGCGCACGCGGCGGCAAGCGCAGCCACCAGCGCCAAGGCTCGCGCCCACATAATCGCCAGCGCCCGCACGGTCGCCGGCGCCAGGCTTCGCACAAGCAGGCGGTATCTTGCAATCACTTGAAGGGATCCTCCTCAGCGCAGGTCGGTGGGCACGAGGCCCGCACGCTATCGGGCGAGCCGGTCCGCGAGCTGTACACGCCCGAGGACCTGCCCGCCGGGATCGGCACGCCCGAGGATCCGATCGGACGGCCGGGCTCCTACCCGTTCACGCGCGGCGTGTACGAATCGATGTACCGCGGGCGCCTGTGGACGATGCGCCAGTTCGCTGGCTTCGGCACGAGCGAGGAGACCAACGAGCGCTTCCACTACCTGCTCGACCACGGCCAGACCGGATTGTCGACCGCGTTTGACATGCCGAGCCTGATGGGCCACGACTCCGACCACGAGCGCTCGCTCGGCGAGGTGGGCCGCGAGGGCGTGGCGGTGGACACGCTCGAGGACATGCGCACGCTGTTCGGCGGGATCGACCTCGGCGAGGTGTCCGTGTCGATGACGATCAACGCCCCCGCCGCGATCATGCTCGCCTACTTCGTGGTGGCCGCCGAGCTCGACGGCGACGGAGCGGGCGGGCCTGTCCCGCCCGAGCGTCTGTCGGGGACCATTCAAGCGGACATCCTCAAGGAGTACATCGCCCAGAAGGAGTGGTGCTTTCCGATCGACCCCGCCATGCGCCTGTGCGGGGACATGATCGAGTGGTGTACGCGCCACATGCCGCGCTGGCATCCGATCTCGATCTCCGGCTACCACATCCGCGAGGCCGGCTCGACCGCCCAGCAGGAGCTCGCCTTCACGCTCAAGGACGGGCTGACGTACGTCCAGCAGGCGGTGACCAGGGGACTCGACGTGGACGAGTTCGCCCCGCGCCTGTCGTTCTTCTTCAACGCCCAGATCGACTTCTTCGAGGAGATCGCCAAGTATCGCGCCGCACGACGCATCTGGGCGCGCGAGCTGCGCGACACGTTCGGCGCGGTCGACCAGCGCTCGTGGCTGATGCGCTTCCACGCGCAGACCGCCGGCGCCTCGCTCACCGCTCAGCAGCCGCTCAACAACATCGTGCGCACCACCGTCGAGGCCTTGGCGGGCGTGCTCGGCGGGACCCAGTCGCTGCACACGAACTCCTACGACGAGGCTTTGGCGCTGCCGACCGAGGAGGCGGTGCGGATCGCGTTGCGAACCCAGCAGGTGATCGCGCACGAGACGGGTGTCGCCAACACCGCCGACCCGCTTGGCGGCTCCTACTTCGTCGAGGCGCTCACCGACGAGATGGAGCAGCGCTGCTACGAGTACTTCGCGAAGATCGACGAGCTCGGCGGGATGGTGGAGGCGGTCAAGCGCAACTATCCCCAGCGCGAGATCGCCGACGCCGCCTTCGAGCTGCAGCGGGCGATCGACTCCGGCGAGCGGATCGTGGTGGGCGTCAACAGCTACACCGAGGCCGACGATGCCTCACACGAGATCCTGCGCATCGACCCGGCCCTCGAACGCAAGCAGATCGGCCGCCTGCGCGCGGCGCGCGCGGCGCGCGCAGGCGCGGAGGTGGAGCGCACGCTGGCCGATCTGCGCGAGGCCGCCGCGAGCGAGCGCAACCTGATGGACCCCCTGATCGAGTGCGCCCGCGCGAACGCCACCGAGGGCGAGATCGTCGAGTCGCTGCAACGGGTGTTCGGGCGCTACACCGAGTCACCGGTCTTCTGAGCGTCTCACTCTTCACAACTCCCCACACCCGGTCCGTGTTGTGCGGACGTTAGGGTCCACCGCGCAACCGCATGCCACGCGATCCGCTCACCGACAGCACACCGAAGGGGCGCCTGCTCAGGGCGCTCGCGCTGCTCGGCGCGACCACCCTGCTCGGCTCGGCCACGACGCTCGCGTTCGCGGCGAAGAAGCCCGTCGCCCACCACACCCCGCCGGCTCCACAGTGCGTGCCATCGCAGCTCAATCGCTCGGATGTGCTGCCGGGCACGAGCCTTCAGGTCGCGCCGCTGCCGGACTCGCTCGACGCGCCTAACACAACCCAGATCAGCTTCCTAGGGGCGCCCGCGAGCGCGCTCTCGGGGATCTCGGTGCGCGGGTCCAGCAGCGGCGCGCACAGGGGACGGTTGGCGGCCTACTCGCAGGGCGACGGCGCGAGCTTCGTGCCGTCCGGACCGTTTCGCTCGGGCGAGAGCGTGACCGTGCACGGCAAGGTGAGCCGCGCCGGCAGGACCGCGCCGTTCGCGTTCCACTTCACAACGGCCGTGCGCGACCAGATCGCACACCCGCCGTCGAGCGTCAAACCCACCGGCAGGAGCGGTGAACTGTTCACCCTGCACTCGCGCCCCGACCTGCACGCGCCGCTCGTGACGATCACCGGCTCCTCGCCGCCGCAGGCGCCGGGCTACGTCTTCGCCGCGCCCTACTCCGGACCGGGCCAGGACGGTCCGATGATCTTCGACGACGCCGGCAACCTGATCTGGTTCGACCCGCTCCCGGCGAACACCGAGGCAGCCGACCTGCAGGTACAGCAGTACGAAGGCAGGCCCGTGCTCACGTGGTGGCAGGGGTACATCCCGCCGCAGGGCTTCGGCCTGGGCGAAGAGGTGATCGCCGACTCCTCGTACCGCCAGATCCTGCGCATGCGCGCCGGCAACGGCCTGCTTGCAGACCTGCACGACTTCCACATCACCGCGCAGAACACCGCGCTGCTGACCGCGTTCGACCCGATCCACTGCAACCTGTCGAGCGTCGGCGGGCCGAGCGACGGAGCGGTCACCGACAGCCTCTTCCAGGAAATCGACATGAAGACGCACCTCGTCAGGCGCGAGTGGCACCCGCTCGACCACGTCGGGCTGTCGCAGTCCTACTCGAAGCCCGCGAGCACCTCGACGGCGTGGCCGTTCGACTACTTCCACCTCAACTCGGTCTACATACGCCGCGCCGGGTCGATCCTGATCTCCGCGCGCGACACCTCGGCGCTGTACGAGCTGAACGCGAGCACCGGCCAGGTGCTCGCGCAGATCGGCGGCAAGCAGGGCAGCGAGAAGCTCGGCGCGGGCGCCACCACCGCCTACCAGCACGACGCCGAGGAACTCCCCAACGGCGACATCACGATCTTCGACAACGGCGGCGTGCCGATGGTGCACGCGCAGTCGCGTGCGATCGTGGTCACGCTCGACCCGACGACGAAGACGGAGACGCTCGTCACGCAATACGAGCATCCCAAGCGGCTGCGTGCGGGCAGCCAGGGCAACGTGCAGACGCTCGAAAACGGCGACGTGTTCATTGGCTGGGGGGCGGTACCGTACTTCTCGGAGTACACCGCCGCCGGCGCGCTGGTGTTCGACGCGCACCTGCCCGCGAAGACCGAGTCCTACCGTGGCTATCGCTTCCAGTGGACCGGCGCTCCGACCGGCAGCCCGTCGGTGGCGGCCGGCGCGGGGCCAGCCGGGACGACGACCGTGTACGCGAGCTGGAACGGGGCCACGAGCGTCGCGGGCTGGCGTGTGCTGGCGGGCGCGGCCACCAACCAGCTCGCCCCCGTCGCGAGCGCCGCCGCATCCGGCTTTGAGACCGCCGTCGCGGCGCCCGGCGCGCCTGCCTACGTCGCCGTCCAGGCGCTCGACGGCGCGGGCAACGTGCTCGGGACCTCGCCCGCGATCAGGGGATAGCGCCACAGAGACGGACACATGGCTCGATGATGGTCAGGTCGTACCATATCGATGGTATGCTCTTGCCATGAAAGTTTCGATAGACCGCGCAGGCAGAGTTGTGGTGCCCAAGCCGCTGCGAGACCAATTGGGTTTCTCGACCGTGAGGGAGCTCGAGGCTGAGGTGGTCGAGGGACGCCTGGAGCTATCCGCGCCGCATGAGCCCGTCAAGATAATCGAGGGTGCCAACGGACCGCTGGTAGCCGCGACCGGCACCCCCCTCACCGATGAGCAGGTGCGGCAAACCTTGGAAGCGGTCCGAGCGCGCGTGTGACGCAAGCAGCGGACAGCAGCATCGCCATCGCCGCACTGCTGGCCGACCATGAGGCACACGATTCGGCTGAGCAGGCCCTGAGTCGGTGCTCGGTCACCATCGCCCATGTCGCGGCCGAGACCTATAGCGTGCTCACGAGATTGCCGTCGCCACACCGCTTGGAGCCGATGGAGGCCGCCAGGCTCGTGGATGCCCGACTACCGGGTGCGCGAGTGACACTCGATGGGAGGGCGCATGGCTCTGCCCCTCGCCGACTTGCGGGCGCACGGATCGCCGGCGGCGCCACCTACGATGGCCTGATCGCCATGACTGCGTCAAAGCACGATCTGGAGCTCGTCTCCCGTGACCGCCGTGCGGCACGCACGTACCAGCTTCTCGGCGTACCGTTCCAGTTGCTGACATAGATACGACTAAGCTGGGGCAACCCCCGGCAGGGCTGGCCTGCGATCAGGTGGCAGCGACCGCTGTCGCCATCGCCCGCTCCATGTAAGGAGCGAGCAGATCCGCCACTTCAGCGGCGGTCTCACGGGGGGACTGACGCGGCATCGTCACATAGCTGATCGCCAGCCGCACGAACGAGTCGGCCAGCAGCTCGGCGTCCTCGTCGCGGACGTCCGGGCAGCCCGAGCGCATCGCCTCGCACAGGCGCGCGGAGGCCCAGTCGAGGACAGGGCGGCTCTGCGTGGTGATCAGCGGCAGCATCCCGCCGGTGCCGTCGTCGTCGAGCAGCAGCTTCACGAGCGGGTCCTCCGAGGCCGCCGTGAGGAAGACCTCGAGGCCCGCGGCCACGGCAGCGCGTGGATCGTCGATGTTGGCGAGGATCGCATGCTCGACCTCGTCGAGGAAGCGCGCGCCCTCGCGGATCACGAACTGTTGCGCGAACTCGTCGCGCGAGCCGAACTCCTTGTAGAGCGTCTGGCGGCTGACCCCGGCGGCCCGGGCCACCTCGGACATCGTGATCTGCGCCCACGGCCGATCCGTGAGCAGCCGGCGCGCGGCGCTGAACAGGGAGTCGCGCAGCAGTCGCCGCGCCGCGACCCGGTAGGGCGTGGTGGATTCGGGCGCGCTCGACACAGGCGCGACCGTGTCGCTGCTCGCGGCCCGAGAGAGCGCCGTCTCCGTCAAGAGCTCGTGGCGGGCGAGCCGTAGCGCGCCAGCACGCGCCTGCGCGTGCGCGGGTGGATGTTCATCTGCGAGAAATCGCCGTCGTAATGCTCGATCAAGCGGGGGTCCATGATCCGCCGCCACAGCGGCGGAATCGCGGCCACGAGGATCATCCCCGCATAGCCTGTGGGCAGCTGCGGCGCCTCGTCGAAGTGGCGCAGCGACTGATAGCGGCGCAGCGGGTTGGCGTGGTGGTCTGAGTGGCGCTGCAGGTGGTAGAGCAAGACGTTCGAGGCCACGGTG
>DASUDH010000104.1:0-12803 GCA_036275675.1 Solirubrobacteraceae bacterium
GACTCAGAGGACGAAGTTGACGATCTGCTGGGCCGCCCAGTCGGCCGCGCCGAGATAGACGCCGGCGACCACCAGGAAGCCGAGCACCACGGTCGTGGCCTGCGTGACGTGGCGACGATCGGGCCACTGCACACGCTGGAGCTCGGCCCAGCTGGCGCGCAGGAAGGCGATGGCGCGGACGCGGAGCGGCTGAGAGGGCCGGCGAGTGGGGGCTGCACCCTCGGACGGGGCGCCCTCCCCAAAGGCTTCCTCGGTTGCGCCGGCCCCGTCTCCGAGACGGCCGCCTCGCCCCCCGCCGGCGGCGGGGACCAGCTCGGACGGCGTCGCCTCGCGGGCGCCCTGGCCGTTCCGATCGAGGTCGACCTGTTCCTCGACCGGGACTCCTCCGGCGCCGCGCACGAGCGCGGCGTCAAACTCGTCGACGTCCCCCGTGTGATCGAGCGATCCGGGGAGATCGGCCCGCACGGGCCGGTTCTGGGATGGGGCGGACGCGCCCTCGCGTATGGGCCTCGAGCGGCGTTGCCTTGCGCGTTTGCGGTCACGGGCCACAGCAGCGCTCCCGCGCTAGCGAGTCTCCCGGTGGCTGGTGTGACGACGGCACCAGCGGCAGTACTTGCGCAGGGCCACCCGGTCGGGGTTGTTGCGCTTGCTCTTGTTCGTCTGGTAGTTGCGGTGCTTGCACTCCTCGCATGCGAGGGTGATTGCGATCCGAACATCTCCGCGAGCCATAGTCAGAAATCCCTGCGTGGTTGTCGACAGCGGCGCCCGGCGAAAGAAAAACCCCGCCCGGCGCGAGGTGCTGCGAAGTCTAGCGCGGCCAGGCGCTTGGCGCAGCGGCACGCAAGCAATGGACAGCCGCCGACTGCCCCGCCTCGCTCCGGTCTCGCCGCGCGGCGCCCAGCCGACTACCCTCTGATCGCCCGCTCCCGCATCGAGCGACCTCAGTCGATGGCCACCGACGACCGACACCATCACCACCGTTACCCGCGCGGAGGCAGACGCCCGCGAGCGGCCGCTCGCGCGAGGCATGGACGGATGCGTAGCGTGGCGATGTCGGCGGTCGCCCTGACAACCGCGATCGCGCTGGTCGTGGCGTGGACCGGAAAAGGCGGCGCTCGGCACGCAGCCGGGGCATCCGTGAGGGGGAGATCGGCCGAGCGCAGCGCGAGCGCTGCCGCGAGCGCGCGGGCAGACGCCGCGAAAAGCCCCTCGCGAGAGGCCGGCAGGGAAGCGATCGAGTCGCCGCGGGTGAGCAGCCTGGTGGCGCTGGGCAGGCCGATCTATTGCGCGGGAGCGAAGGGGAACGAGGTGGCGCTGACGTTCGACGACGGTCCGGGGACCTATACGAAGCTGGCGATCGCCAAGTTGCGAAAGCACCGCGTCAAAGCGACGTTTTTCGCTGTGGGACGCAACATAGAGCTGCTCCCGCAGGCGATCCGCGAGGAGCGCGAGCTGGGGTCGGTGGGGGACCACACGTACACGCATCCCCTGCTCACGGCGTTGCCAGCGGCGCAGGCAGAGTCGGAGATCGTTCGCACGCAAACGGCGCTGGAGCGGGCCTCGGGCCGGCCGGTGTTTCTGTTCAGACCCCCATATGGCGGTCGCGACGCGACGATCGACGCGATCGCGCGCAGGCACGGCCTGCTGGAGATCATGTGGACGGTGGACAGCCGCGACTCGCTAGGAGCCGACTATGCCCAGATCGAACGCAACGTGATCGACAGCTTGAGACCGGGGGCGATCGTCCTGATGCACGAGAACCACGGGCAGACGATCCGCGCGCTGCCAAGCATCTTTGCGGCGCTGCGACGCAAGCGCCTGCGCGCAGTGAGCGTGCCGCGACTGCTGAGCGACGATCCGCCGAGCCCGGCCCGGGTGCGGGCCGGGAGTCGCGGCTGCGGGGTGGGCGCGTCCGCAGGGCGGGGCGGCGGCTAACCTCCAGCCGGTCGCTGCCGATAAGCGTGCTGCACGACCTGTCGCAAGCTGGTCGGCGACCAACGAACCGGCAAGAGGAGACCGAGCAATGCACCTGCCAGAGCCGATCGCGGCAACCGTCCACGACGAGACGTTTGCGGGGGTGACCTACCACATCCGCGGCGAACTGGTGCCTGAGCTTCAGATCGAAGTGGGCGGGGCGAGCGTCATGTTCGAGCATCACGTGCTCCTGTGGAAGGAGACCGGGGTGAACGTCGAGCTGAAGAAGCTGCCGGGCGCGATCAAGCGCAAGATCGCGGGGCTCGAGTTCTTCGTGACCCGCACCGCGGGAAGCGGACGGATCGCGTTCTCGCGCGACTCGCCCGGGCAGTGCGTGCCGCTGCACCTGCATCAGGGCGAGGGGCTCGACGTGCGCGAGCACCAGTTCATCGCGGCGACCGACAATCTCGACTACAGCTTCGAGCGGATCAAGGGCGTGCAGAACATGCTGCTCGGTGGGTCGGGCTTCTTTATGGACAAGTTCCGCGCGACCGACGGGGACGCGCTGGTGTGGTTGCACGGACACGGCAATGTGTTCCTCGTCGAGCTGGACGCCAGCGAGCAGATCGACGTCGAGGCCGGGGCGTGGCTGTTCAAGGACCCGACGGTCAAGCTCGAGGCGATCACGATGGGGCTCAAGTCGGGCATGTTCGGGGGCGGGGGCAAGCTCACCTGGAACCGCTTCACAGGGCCGGGGCGGCTTGCTATCCAGACGATGTTCATCGCTCCGCTGGAGGGTGTCGGGAGCAACGGCGGCGCAGCCGCCACGGGCGGCGTGGCAGGTGCGCTCGTGGGCGGGATGCTGCGGGGGTGAGATCTTTTGGGAGACAAGATCCGCCACGTGACCGCGACGCCGGCTCGCGTCGCCGGTCGCGGCGGCCGGTGCTACGGGTCCACGCCCTTTTGCCGGCCAGGAGAGCCACGCTCACTCGTAGAGCGTGAGCGTGGCGAGGATCACATAGAGGGCGACGAGCGCCCAGCCCTCGAACGCGGCGGCCTCGCCATCGGCGGTGACTTGCCACATCGCTAGCGCCATCACCAGGAGCGCTCCGATGTAGACGGGGGCGAGCGCAAACGTGAGCGTGGTGGCGAGCGCGAAGGAGATCAGCACGAGCAGGGGGAACAGGAACGCGGCGATCTGGGCGACGGAGTTCTTGACGATCGAGATCGCGAGATCGGAGCGCCCCTTCGATGCGAGCACGATGCCGGCCATGTGCTCGATCGCGTTGCCGGCGATCGCGACGATCACGAGGCCCGCGAATGCCTGGGAGATGTGCAGTTGGATGATCGCGGGCGAGAGCGCGCCTACGAACCAATCCGAGACAAACGCCGACAGGATGCCCGCCGCGAGGAGCAGCCCAAGCGTGAACGACCGGGAGAGCCGCGGACCCGTGGCACGCGCCGGTGGGGCACTCGGCGCCTGTGCGCTGCTGCTTTCGGGCGAGGAAGCCGAGCTATCGATTTCGGGCGGAGTCGTCCCTGTGTGGTCTGCGCCTTGGAAGCTGTCGGAGCGCAGGTAGGGCACCGCCCAGGCGAGGTAGACGACGAGCAGGCTCACCGCCCCGACCGCCGAGATCGCTTCGACGTGATGGCTCGCCGGATCGTGCGAGCCGAGCGAGAGGCCGAGCAGGACGATGATGAAGACGGTGACGAGCAGCAGCGTGGCGGTGTCGCGCGGGAGGCGATGGGAGAAGCGCATGACGCCGTCCGGAGCACGCCGCGCCCCGACGACGATCACGAGCCCGAGCACGAGCATGGCGTTGGCGAACAACGAGCCGACGATCGCGGTCTGGGCGACGACGAGCTCTCCCTTCTGCAGTGCGAACACGACCACGAACAGCTCCGGCAGGTTGCCAAACGTCGACTGCAACATTCCCGTGATCGCGGGCCCGAAGCGCTCGCCGAGCTGCTCGGTGGCGAACGACACGACCCATGCCAGTCCGGCGAGCGCGACGGTGGCAACCGCGAAGCGCGGGACGGGCGCCCATGGCTGATAGTTGGCGAGACCTGCCAGCGCCGCGAAGACGAAGACCAGCAGCAGGGTCAGTCGCTCGAGCGCAGTCAGACGAGCCATCGCGCCCGGCGAGGATAGTGGCTCGAGCAGTCGCGACCCCGCCCCGGCGGGCGCCGCGAGCATTGTGAGCGGACGGCGGATAGGCTGCGACGCACGATGCGCCTGGCCACGTTTCTGCCCCCGGGCCACACCGTTCCCCGCGCAGGGACGGTCGACGGGGATCATGTCGTGGCGTACGCCGACGAGAGCGCCACCGTTCTCGAGCGGCTCCGAGAGCCCGGCGGGGAACCGGCGGACGGTCCGTCGTTCGCGCTACGGGAGGTCACGCTGCTGGCCCCGGCGCCGGCGCCGCGCGCGATCTTCGGGATCGGGTTGAACTACGCCGACCATATCGCCGAGATGGGCGTCCCGCCGCCGCCGGCTCCCGTGGTGTTTATGAAGCTCCCCTCTTCTGCCGCCCCGCCGAACGGGCCTGTCAGTTGCCCGGCGGTGGTCAAGCGCCTCGACTATGAGGGGGAGCTGGCGGTGGTGATTGGCGCGGACGGGCAGGTCGGCGGGTATGCCGTGGCCGACGATGTGAGCGCTCGCGATCTGCAGGGACGCGAGCCGCAGTGGACGCGCGCCAAGGGCGCAGACGGCTTCTGTCCCTACGGTCCTTGGATAACGACGGCGGATGAGATCCCCGATCCGCACGCGCTCGGGCTGCGAACGTGGGTGAACGGCGAGCTGCGTCAGAGCTCGAACACGTCGAACCTGATCTTCAAGGTGCCCGAGCTTGTGGCATTCATCGCGCAGACCTGCACGCTGGAGCCCGGCGACCTGATCCTGACAGGCACGCCGAGCGGGGTCGGCATGGGACTCGACCCACCGAGGTTCCTCGCCTCGGGGGATGTGGTGCGAATCGAGATAGAGCGGCTCGGAGCGATCGAGCACGCCATCGCCTGAAGGTTTCGAGCAGCGCTCAGCGCCAGTCGATCACCGATCGCCCGAGCGGCTCAGTGGCTGTCGAGCACGCGATCGATCAGGCCATAGTCGCGCGCCTGCTCGGCGGTGAAGAAGCGATCGCGCTCCATGTCGACGCGCACCTCCTCCGCCGGCTTGTCTGTATGCGCGGCATAGATCTCGTCGAGACGGGCCCTCACCGCGAGGATCTCGCGGGCGTGGATCTCGATGTCGGTCGACTGGCCTTCGAAGCCGGCTGAGGGCTGGTGGATCAGGATGCGGGAGTTCGGCAGGGCTGCGCGCTTGCCCTTGGTGCCGCCCGCCAAGAGCAGCGAGCCCATCGACATGGCTACGCCGACGCACATCGTGTGGATGTCGGGCTTGACGAAGCGCATCGTGTCGTAGACCGCAAGGCCCGAATAGACGCTGCCGCCCGGAGAGTTTATGTAAATGGAGATGTCCTTCTCGGGGTCCTGGGACTCGAGGTGAAGCAGTTGTGCGACGACGAGGTTGGCGACCTGATCGTCGATCGGGGTGCCAAGGAAGATGATCCGCTCGTTGAGCAGCCTCGAGTAGATGTCGAACTCGCGCTCGCCGCGCGCGGTGCGCTCTATGACCATCGGGATCAGCGGCATGTCGCAGACACCCTAGCGGTCGGCACGCGGCGGTCCGTGCATCCGCCGCGCAGACCATCCTGGCCGTCGTCCCATGGCGCCTTGCCGCAACGATCGGGTACGGACATAATGGTCGGCGTCGAGATGCTTCCGCTGAACCTTCCCAATGTCCTGACGGTGCTGCGCATCATGCTGGTGCCCGTGCTCGTCGTGGCACTGCTCGGCAACACGCCGTCCGGCGACGTGCTGGCCGCGATCGTGTTCGCGCTGGCTTCGCTGACCGACTTCATCGACGGCTGGCTGGCGCGGGCGCGAGGCTCGATCACGACCTTCGGCAAGCTGATGGACCCGCTCGCCGACAAGCTGTTGATCGTCGGAGCGCTGCTCTCGCTGGTGTCGCTGCACCGCCTTGAAGGGTGGGTGGCGATGGTCATCATCGCGCGTGAGCTCGCCGTGACGGTGCTGCGGGTGGGAGCCACACAGGCGGGCGTGGTGATGGCCGCCTCCATGTTCGGCAAGGTCAAGACGTGCATGCAGATCGCCGCGATACTCGCCGTGATCGCCGTGCACGGCTCGCCGCTGTGGGTGTCGCTGCTCGTGTACTCGGCGGTCGTGGTGACGGTGCTGTCGGGACTCGACTACTTCTTCGGACTGCGCCGACGCATGCAGCAGGCGCAGACGCGCACTCAGACCCCCGGCTGAGAACGTCTTTCGCAATCGGCGGGCGTCAGCGAGCGCCGGCGCTCAGCCACTCGTCGAGCGACGTCTGCCGCTCGACCGGCATGCCCGACCCGACCTCTGCGCGCAACTCGGAGAGCGTGCCGTGGCACTCGGCCACGACGTTGTGCTGGTGGATCGTCTCCAGGTTCTCCTGACGGGCGGAGACGAACGTGCGGCCGTCGAGCTCAGGGAAACGGCACACCACCCCGGCAACCATCTCCCTGACGCAGTCCTCGACGAAGCGAGGCCGGCGGTGGGCCTTCTCGACCACCTCCGCCTCGTCTGAGCGCTTCATCAGCTCGTAGATCTCAGAAGACATCGAGCCCTCCACGATCGCGAGCAGCAGCGCAGCGTCTATCTCCGCGTCGCACTCCTCGAGGCAGCCGATGTGCAGGGTGCCGAGCCCGCGCTGGTTGTGGGAGGCGACGGGCACGTGCTCGAAGACCCGCTCGATCTGCTCCTCGGTGAAGTCATCCCCCTGAAGGCGCTCCCGCGCTCGCGCGGCCACGAGCTCCTGCGCGCACGGACAGGCTGTCATGCCTGTCGCCGAGACCCCGACCAGCCGGCGGGTGCCGCTCGGCAGGGCCACCGCGCGACCGTAGAGCGTGTAGATCTCCTGGGTGCGCACACCCGAGACTGGCGCGGGCTTGTGCTCGGGGTAGCGCGCGGCGATCGTCACCTCGGCGCGCTCTGCCCCCTGGCGCTCGCGCACAAGCTCCGCTATGTGCTTGGCGAGCGTCTCGGCCCGGAATGGGGACTCTTTGAGGACGACCTCGCCGATCGCCTCGTTGACGACCTCCTCGAAGCGCGACATGTGGGCGCCCTTCTGGTCGTAGCTCAGGTCGACAAAGCATTCCAAACGCGCGAAGAACAGCTCGTTGCGGATTCGGATGACCTTCTCGACTCCGGTGACGCCGACGCGCGAGAGCCCTACGGTGACCGCGGGTGCGCGAGCCTGGACATCGTCACCGACAGCCGTTGGCGCAAGCGAGGGGATATAGCGCATCGTGGTATGCACTCGCCGGCAAGACTAGCGGTCCGCTCGCCCCTGTCCGGGCAGCACGGCGACAACACCTCGATATCTGGTATCACTCCGCGCAGAGCGCGGGTCGCCGGCAGGCTCTGATCGAATCAGACCCCGGGCAGCGCAGGGAGCGCAAAGACTGCCAATGCCAAAACGGAATCGCATAGGAGGCGAGTAGTCAGATCAGGGGAGGTCGGAGCGGACCTTCGCTCCGATGGGGAGTCGCACGGATCCTGGGGGTCCTGAGTTGAGCAAGAAGGCTGAGGGGTTGACGATGGCCGCGGAGGCTTCCGTGGTCGAGGTTGAGGAGGTTCAGGCGGCGATCGCGGAGGGCAGGGAACACGGGTTCCTGACCGCTGGCGCGTTCGCGTCGATCGTCGAGGAGGCCGACCTGACCAGAGAGCAGGCGCACGACCTGCTCAGCTATCTGGAGGAGCACGGCATCGAGATCGTCGAGTCCGAGAGCGCGAGACCGGATGCGAACGGGCTCACCGATGCTTTCGAATCGGCGGAGGAGGATGCGGAGCCGCCAGAGCACGACGACGATCCGCTTGAAGCCGGCGAGGACGAGGACGAGGACGACCATCTGGCCCTGCGCTCGCGCCTCGAGGAGCTGCGCAAGGCCGAGGTCGATATGAGCGTCGAGCCGAGTCTCGACTCGCTGCGCCTGTATCTACGTTCGATCGGTCGCGTGCCACTGCTCACCGCCGAGGAGGAGGTGTGCCTGGCCAAGCGCATCGAGCGCGGAGACGTGTCCGCCAAGCGGCACATGATCGAGGCCAACCTGCGCCTCGTCGTGTCGATCGCCAAGGGCTACCTCGGGCGCGGCATGAACTTCCTCGACCTCATCCAGGAGGGTTCGCTCGGGCTGATTCGTGCTGTCGAGAAGTTCGACTACAGGCGCGGCTACAAGTTCTCTACGTACGCCACTTGGTGGATCCGCCAGGCGGTCACTCGGGCGATCGCCGACAAGGGCCGCACGATCCGCATTCCGGTGCACATGGTGGAGCGGCTCAACAAGGTCGTCTATGCAGAGCGCTCGCTGATTCAGCAGCTCGGCCGCGAGCCGACGCCGGCCGAGATCGCCGCCGAGCTCGAATGCTCGACGCGCGAGGTCCGCGAGGTGTTGCGCATAGCCCAGCAACCCGTATCGCTCGAGAAGCCCGTCGGCGACGAGGAAGACTCCGCGCTGGCCGACTTCGTCGAGGACGCGACCGCCGAGTCGCCCTTCGAGGTCGCCTCAGAGGCGCTGCGCCGACAGAGCGTCGGGCGGGTGCTCGCCTCGCTGCCACGGCGGGAGCGCGAGGTGCTGGAGATGCGCTACGGCATCACCGGCGATCGCGTCCGTACGCTCGACGAGGTCGGTCGGGCTTTCAACATCACGCGCGAGCGCGTCCGGCAGATCGAGAGCCGCACGCTCAAGAAGCTCCAGACGTTACCCGAGGCCCAGCAGTTGCGCGAGGCGAGCTGAGGCGGTCGGCGCAGTCGTAGGCGCGCGCCGGCTTGCAGGCGAACTCAGCGCATAGCGCAAGCACTACAATCAGGCTCTCGCCCACGGCACAATGCCGGGATGCCTGGTGGGGTGTCCGAGTGGTTAAAGGAGATCGGCTGTAAACCGATTGGCTCTGCCTACGCAGGTTCGAATCCTGCCCCCACCATCTTGCCGATCAGCTCTCCAGGAGTCGCGCCAGCTCGCGCGCGTCGGGCGTGCTGACCGTGACGCGCTCGAGCGCACCGTGGTTGCGGACTGCGAACGAAAGCGCGGGGACGCCACGGCGCACAGCCCAAGCTTGGTCCAGACGAATCGAGCGGCACACGTAATAGAACCAGGGCAGCCGCAGGCCAACCTTGAGCCCGGCGCGCATGACGTCGTGCAGGGGGTCTTCCACCACCTGCACATCGCTGACGTCCGAACGTGCGACCCGGATGTTCCCAAGCAGACCGAGCGCCTTCTCTAGGGCAGACAGCCGGATCTCGATCTTCTCCTCGGAGAGGTGCATGCGCATCGCCATCAGGGTAATCAAGCAGTAGCGCAGACCCCGCGCGGGGTCGTCAACTCGAGTGCAGTCAGAAGGGAGTCTCGGCCATGGAGTCCACCGTCCCAGTCCGTGTGCTCGTTGTCGAGCACAAGACGGCAGCCACACAATCGTTGCTCGATGCAGTCAGAGAGCGAGCGCGGCGCGGCCCGTGCGCATTCACGTTGCTCGTGCCGAATCCCGCCCGCGGCCTGCACAAGGTCGTGGACCCAGAGGACCAGGGCGCCGGCCAGGCGCGCAGCGTCCTTGACGTGACCCTGCCAGCCCTACGCCAAGCCGCCGGGATGCCCGTGGAGGGCATCGTCGGGGACCCTGACCCGGTGGCAGCGGTCGAAGACGCGATCAACCTGCACGGATTCGACGAGGTGATCATCTCGACGCCCAGTCCGCGACTGGCGCGCTTGCTGAGGCTCGACCTCCCGAGCAAGGTGTCGGGAATGGGGGTGCCTGTGACGGCGGTGGCCCCCTCCGACGACGCCCAGCCGGCCGTGGCGGCATGAGTGTAAAAGAGAGTACAGACGACTGTCTGTAGACTTTCCGTCTGCGGACAGCGACAGTCTGAGTCATGGAGCCCGTCCGCGAGCAATTCGCTGCAAACCTGCGCCGCCACCGCAGGCGGATGGGTCTCTCCCAGGAGGCGCTCGCGGACGTGTGCGACCTGCACAGAACTGAGATCAGCCTCCTGGAGCGTTGCAAGCGCTCGCCGCGACTCGAGACAATCGTGATCCTCGCCCGGGGGCTCGAGCTCGCCTCGCCCGCCGAGCTGCTAGAGGGGATCAGCTGACGGCGCGCGGCCGTTGTAGGAGCGACTGGGACCTACAACTCGAGCTGGTCAAAACTGGCCGCTGCTCGCGTTGCGAACACGAAGTCTCCTAGACGATGGATCAAGCCCGCCGCCTGCAGGCTAGCCAGGCCGTCGATCACCTCTAGGCGCGACGCGCTGAGCTTGCGCACGACCTCCTCCACCGACCACATGCTTCCCGCTTCGTAGTTCAGAAGCAGGCCGAGTATCGCTCCCTCCGCCTGCCGATCCTGGTTTGCCATGACACAACTGCCGTGTCCGTCCATTTGCTCGGCCCTCCTTTACGCCGAGACCTTGGCTACCGCTAACCTGCCGGCCGCCGAGGCCGCCCTTACGTAGACGCCGACGAAGCTACTCAGCTACCCGGACGGGAAATGGCGAACGTGTGTTCGTCATAGACGTTTCGGCCGGAGCCCACGGCACGCGAGCGCGCTACAGTGCCCTTCCCGCCCACCTAGCTCAGTTGGTAGAGCACTTCCATGGTAAGGAAGGGGTCATCGGTTCGAGTCCGATGGTGGGCTTGAACGGCCTGGGTTTGGCAGGGGGCTCATGGGGGGAGGCCCCTCCACCATGCCCAAGGTTTGGGTCATCGGTTCTAGTCCGATGGTGGGCTTGGAGCCGTCGGCTGATGCCTGTAGCCTTGCGCGTGATTCGTCTAGCCACACTCCTCACGGCGGTCTGGTTACCCTCGCCTCGATCTGCGGCGCAACCGCTCAGGCGTCACGACCTCCTACGTCGAAAGAGGCGAGGGAAATACGCGAAGACGCCAAGCTCTTTCTGACCGGCGGAGGCTGGCGGGTGGGTGGCATCCGAGTCTCAACCGTCAGCAGCCACTATGCGAAGGCAGCTGTCAGACGGGGCGGCAAAGGACCCGCGGGCGAGATGATCCTGCACCTGCGTCACGGCATATGGCACGAGGCCTTCTTGGGGACCGACGAATTCTGCTCGGCGCCCGTGCCCAAGCGGGTGCTCGACGACCTCGGCTTCCGCTGCTGATAGGTGGCCAGAGGAAGCCTATGCTGCACGAAGCGAAAGCACGAAGCCAAAACCTGAGGCCCAGGGGCTCGGGAGCACACAAGCCGGAGTTGGACCGTGGTCCCCGGCGCCCGACGGGGCCCACGCGACGTCAGCCGCCTTGTGCATAGCCCTTGAGCCCACCGAAGTCGAGCAGTACGCACGGCTCGTCACCGACGATCCAGGCCTCGTGACCAGGGGGCATGTGGAAGGCATCGCCGGGCCCCACCTCGAGTTGCTCGCCACTGTCCATCACGACGTTCATGCGCCCTGCGAGCACGTAGCCGACGTGCTCCACCTCGCAGCTGTCGGTGTTGGCGAGCGGCTTGACATGCTCGGACCAGCGCCAGCCCGGCTCGAAAGTGCCGCGACCGATCGCGATGCCGTCCATCTCGACGAGCTCGACGCGGCCCTTGCCGCCCTGGAACTCCCGCACCTCGTCAGGCGCGCTGAACCTCTTCGCTTGAAGCTTGGCCATCTCTTTCCTCTCGTGTCGCCTGCGACGGTCTAGCCGGTCGCTTGCGGCTGGCTAGACCTCAAGCGTGCCCGGCACGAGCGATGGTCAAACTTCCCCAGTGAAGAGCACATATGTTGTGGTTACGATCGCGTGGAGTCGCACGGGCCAAAGTTGCCGGAGTCGGACACACCACAGCATCTACTCTGGCGCGAACCCATGGCGTTGTACGTGTCGGCTGCCTTGGGACCGGGCGCGCAGGCGCGGCTTGTCATAGCCTGGAGGCCGATATGCGCGTAGACAATAAATCTCTGACATGGAATGATATTGTTTTCAAGACTCCTTGATAGTCGAGGGGCTATAAACATTCGAGGAGATAGAACACCTTGAAGGAGGGCGGAAACAACCTCGGCGGCGGTGCTCTGGCGCCTCGACAAGCCCAGCGCGAGCGAGCGACGAGCGCCGGGCGGACCGGCGCCGACACAGCCGGCAGGAGCACGGCGGCACCGCTCTACGAACGCCTTCCGCGAGGTCCCCACCAGATGGATCCCGGAGAGGTCGCTGAGAACCAGCGCCGGCGCATGCACGGAGCAATGATCGAGGCTGTGGCCGCCAACGGCTACGGGCGCACGAGCGTCAAGCAGATCGTGACCCTCGCAGGTGTCTCAAGGCGAGCTTTCTACGAGCAGTTCGCCAACAAGCAGGAGTGCTTCCTGGCGACACTCGATCTGATCGCAGGTCAGGCGATGGCGCGCATCGCCGCGACCTACCGCTCCGCCGAAGGCACGCTCGAGCAGCGCCTGGGTGCTGCTCTCGTCACGTTCGCCGAGATCGTCAAGAGCAACCCGAAGGGCTCGCGCCTGATGCTTGTGGACGCGCCTTCGGCTGGTCCTGCGGGGTGGGAGCGGCTGACCGAGACGCTGACCGCCTTCGAGGACAGGCTCGCGGCGAGCTTCTCACATGCATCCGACGCTGCGCCGCTGCCCGAGCCGGTGGCACGAGCGATCGTTGGGGGCCTGCGGCGTGCGACGTTCGTGCGCCTGCTCGAAGAGCGCACAGACGAGATGCCCGGGTTGGTGGCGCACATGCTGAGCTGGGCGCTCGTGTTCAAGACGACCGGGCTCAGCCCGCTCGGGGGCAGGCCACGCGAGCTCCCTGTTGGAAGCTCGCCCGAGCATGACGACGACCGTGCCCGGATACTGCGCAACG
>DASUDH010000105.1:0-2087 GCA_036275675.1 Solirubrobacteraceae bacterium
CTGATTCCGACCGACCGTCTGAGGAAACTCTAAGAATTCGATGAGGTTCCTCAAACCTGGGAGGGCGAAGCTGGACGGCATAGATGGAATTCGCGGCGAGGCGGAGGTAAGTCGAATCAGATGTCGGAGATGAACGCGCCCGAGAACGAGGGGAGCCTGCTCCCACCGCCAGAACCCGTCGGGGCGCAGCCGCCCGCCTGGGCACCGCCACCAGCCGTGCCCGCCCCCACGCCGGTCGAGTCGGTGTGGAACCGGATCGCTGCCTTCGTCGTCCTCATCGCGGTGGTCGCTGCGGCCGCGGGCGCCGGCATCGGGTGGAGCCTTGCGCGTGCGGTCAACAGCTCGCGCCAGGTGGCGCAGTCGACGTCGCAGCCGGAATCTCCGATCACGCAGGTCAGCCCCGGCGCGTCGGGCAACAACAACGGGTCGACGTCTGTCGATTCGATCGCGGCCAAGGTCGTTCCGTCGATCGTCAACATCAACACGACGCTGGGCAACGGCCAGGCCGCCGGCACCGGCATGCTGGTCACCTCGACCGGTGAGATCCTGACCAACAACCACGTCGTCAGCGGCTCGACGAGCATCAACGTGACCGTGCAGGGCAACTCGCAGAGCTACTCCGCGCATGTGGTCGGCGTGAACGTCTCGCAGGACGTCGCCGTCATCCAGATCGACCAGAACGTCTCGGGTCTCCCCACCGTGACGTTCGCCGACTCCTCGTCCGTGCGGGTCGGGGACAGCGTGGTCGCCATCGGCAACGCGCTCGGCCGGGGCGGCGTGCCGCCCGCGAACGCGGGTCATGTCACGGCGTTGAACCAGACGATCACGGCGAGCGAGGGCCAGTCCAACGCCGAGACGCTCAGCGGCATGATCGAGAGCGACGCCACGATCTACGAGGGCGACTCGGGCGGTGCGCTCGTCAACTCCGCGGGCCAGGTCATCGGCATGATCACCGCGGGTCAGGCGCAGGGTTTCCGGTCGGCGGCGTCCGACGTCGGCTACGCGGTCTCGTCCAACACCGCGGTGCAGGAGGCGAACCGGATCCGCGCCCACGAGCAGGCATCCGACCTGACGTACGGCCAGGTCGGCTACCTCGGCGTGCAGGTCCGCGACGCGCAGACCGGAGGCGCGCTCATCGTCGGTGTCCCGCCCGGCTCCCCGGCCGCGAGCGCGGGCATCACCGCGGGCTCGGTCGTCACCAGCATCGGTGGCACCTCGGTGTCCTCGGCGAGCGAGCTCGGGACCGCGATCCGGTCGCACCGGCCCGGCGACAGCGTGTCGGTCTCGTGGACCTCGCAGGGCGGTACCAAGCACACGGCGAACGTCACGCTTGGAGGCGTGAACCCTTAACGGCGCGGGTCGCCGCCCGCGGCCTGTATCCTTGTCGGGTTGTGCGAATAGTCGTCAAGGACCCAGAGGAGTTCGAGCAGGCGCTGCGCGAATTCCGGCGCAAGGTCCAGGAACAGGGACTCGTGCGCGAGATGCGACGGCGTTCGCACTACGTGCCGCCCGCCGAGGCGCGGAAGATCAAGAGCCTTCGCGCCCGCCGCCGCCGCACCCGGTAGGGTTCTCCCGCCCGGTATAATCCCGGCGTTCGGTGACTATGGCGGAGGGGAAACACCCGTTCCCTTTCCGAACACGGAAGTTAAGCCCTCCAGCGCCGATGGTACTGCCGGGGTAACCCGGCGGGAGAGTAGGTCGTTGCCGAGCACTTTTCGATTTGAGCCCCGTGGTTCTCGCCACGGGGCTCGAACTTTTACGGGCAGGGCCCGATGAGGACGCGCGTCCCGCGCCTTCTGAATTCAGCGGATGGAATCCAGGAACTCGAGCGCCCGCTGCTTGAGCAGCTGCGCCTCCTCCTCGACGAAGTCGGGCAGGCTGTTGTCGGCAAACAGGTGCCTGTCGCCGGGGTAGAGAAACAGCTCTCCTTTCGCCTCGGCGACGAGCTCGCGCGCCGCATCGACGTCGTCCTTGAACCACGGATCGTCCGCCATCCCATGGACCTGCAGACGCACGCCCGCCGGCCAGGGCCCGAACTCGGATGCGGGGAGTGCGCCGTACATGAGCAGCGCCCCTCGTGCGCCGCG
>DASUDH010000106.1:0-6580 GCA_036275675.1 Solirubrobacteraceae bacterium
CCGGGCGCGCAGTCCTATTGGGGTGTTTCGGCGTCCTCGCTCGCGATCGCGGGTGGCCTGATCACGTTGGAAGACCTGCAGCGGGGGCGGATTGAACACGCGTTGTCGATCGCGATCCCGAACGTTCGCGCGGGTGTTTACTCATCGCCCGCCAGGCGCGGGGATGGCAGGTCCTCGAGTCAGTCGTCCCTGCCCGAGGGCGCCCACTTGCGTTTGGATCCGAGCCTTGATCTCTCGACGCTGCGCTTGCCGCGGTTGACGTTGCTGATCGCGCAAGCCGCGCAGCGCTACGGGATCTATGTGCGCGACGGTGCGCGCGATGTGCACTTCTACGCCCAGGACCCGATCCCGACCGGCACCGAACCTTATGGCGGACCGACCGGCTACTTCGAAGGCATGTACCCCTACAAGCTGCTCGCCTCCTTCCCCTGGAACCGCCTCCAACTACTCAAGATGGAACTCCACGCAAGATGAACCTTCACCGCGACCGGCGCGCAGGCTGATCATCATGGATCGAGTTGGGGCGCAACGGCAGCTGATCCTGCTAGCCGCCGGAACGCAGGCGCGCAGGCGGACGATGCGCGAGCGGGCGAGCCTGCTCGCGAACGAAATCGACTGGACCCAGCTCGCCGAAGTGTTGAGCATCCGCCGGCTGCTGCCGACGCTGGGTCCGCGCATCGTCGAGCTCGCGGGAGAGCACGCGAGCGATGACTTCAGGACAGCGGTCGACCGCTCGCTCGAGGCGGGGCGCCGTCAGGGAGTCCTCCTGCAACTCGTCTCCCGGCGCGTGAGCGCCGAGCTCGCGCGCGCGGGAATCCGCTCGACCCCGCTGAAGGGACCATCGCTCGGCGATGCGATCTACGGCGACCCCGGCCGCCGTCCGTCTAGCGACATAGACCTGCTCGTGGCGCGCGAGCGACTGCGCGACGCAGTGGAGGTCGTGCGCGAGCTGGGCTATGGAGCTCCGACGGACCATGTCGACCGCGACGGCCTGCCGCAGCTGCACTTCGCGCTCGTGCACGAGCGGGGGGAGCTTCCGCCGGTGGAGCTGCACTGGCGCGTGCACTGGTATGAGCAGAGCTTCGCCGGTGAACGGCTGCTGGGAGGCAGCGACGTGCGCGAGGACTGGCGTCCAGCGCCCGCCGACGAGCTGGCTGCGTTGCTGCTCTTCTACGCGCGCGACGGCTTCCTTGACGTGCGCCTGGCCACCGACGTGGGGGCTTGGTGGGATGCCTTCGGCAAGCGGCTCGCTCCCGGCTCGCTGCGCGCGGTGCTCGATGCCTACCCCGCACTCGTACGTGTTTTGACGGCCTCGGCGAGGGTGGCCGAGAAGATCGTGGGCCTGCCGGCAGGAGAGCTGATCGGCTGGGAGCGAAAGCTCGATCGGCGCGGACGAATCGCCGTGCGCCTGGCCAACCCCAACCCCCACGGCACGAGCCAGGCCCAGCTCTACGCCGACATGGGTTTGATCGACGGGCTGCTCGCGCCCCGCGGCGGCATGGGCGCGTTCGCCCGGCGCCAGCTGCTGCCGCCGCGAGAAGTGCTGCGCGAGCGCGCGCAGCACGCGCAGCAGGGGAGACCGAGCTCTTCCATGGGTCATGGGATGCGCGTGCTCGGCCGCTATGGACTGGCGCTCGCGCGCCTCGCGCGCGCCCCGGAAACGCTTCGTGCGGCGTGAGGCGCGCGATGGGCTCGGACGATCGTCACAAGCTCGCAGGCGCTCGGCCGGCGCGTCTGCTCGTCACAGCTTTGCTGGCGTTCGAGGGCGCGCTGGGACTCTGCACGGCCTATCTGATCGCGCTCGCTCTTGCGGCTGCCGACGCGCTGCGCACAGCGCCTCAGGAGGGACTCGGCGAGGAGGAGCCGACGAGCCTAGCGCCGCGCATGGTGGTGCTGATACCGGCTCACGACGAGGAGTTGGGGATCGGCGCGACGCTCGCTTCGCTCGAGCGCGCAAGCTATCCGCGGCAGCGGTTGAGGGTGGTGGTGATCGCAGACAACTGCAGCGATCGGACCGCAGATCGCGCGCGCGCAACCGGGGTGGAGGTGTGGGAGAGGGTCGATCTGGACAGACGCGGCAAGGGCTGCGCGCTGGCGTGGGCGATCTCGCTCCTCCAAGCCGAAGAAGGCCAATTCGACGCGGTGGTCGTGCTGGACGCCGACTGTCTGGTATCGCCGAACATGCTGAGCGCGATCGGCGCTGAGCTGCGCGCGGGCGCGAACGTGGTGCAGGTCAGCTACGAGGTGGCCAACCCGGGCGATTCGTACGCCTCGGCGCTGCGCTTCGCGGCCTTCGCGCTGATGGACAGGGTTCGTCCGCTCGGCAAGCAGCGACTCGGCCTCTCGTGCGGGCTGTTCGGCACCGGCATGGCCTTCAGGCGGGAGTTGCTGCAGCGGGTGCCGTGGACCGCGATCGGGCTGACCGAGGACGGTGAGTATCACCTGCGGCTGGTGGCGGCGGGCGAGCGCGTGCGATTCCTGCAGCACGCGTGGGTACGCTCGCCGATGCCGACCTCGCTGGCGGGGAGCGCCGATCAGCAGGCTCGCTGGGAGCAGGGCAAGCTCGACCTGATCCGCGGCTGGACTTTGAAGCTGCTGGCCACGGGCGTGGCGCGCAGGGACATCGTGCGGGCGCACGCCGGACTGGAGCACCTCGTGCCTCCACAGTCGCTGCTCGTGGCCGGGAGCGTCGGGTCGAGCATCGCCGGCGTGCTGTTGGGTTCGAGGCGCCTGCGAGTGCTCGCGGCGGCCACGCTGGCGGGACAGCTCGCCTTCGTCCTGAGCGGGTTGCGCCTCGTGCGAGCGCCGCTGCGGGTCTATCTGGCGCTGCTCGCCGCCCCTCTGCTGGTGTTGAGCAAGCTCGTGCTCTACGCCCGGCTGCTCGCCCGGCGTGGACCGAGCACGTGGGTGCGCACCGAGCGCGAGGCCACCCCCATGAGGGCCACACGGTGATCGACAGAGCAGACAGACGAGCAGTGAGCGCAGTGGCGCCCACCGAGCGAGGGCGGGCAGGTTCACCGGTGGTCAAGCTCGCCTACCTCTGCGGCCAGTATCCGGCTGTGTCGCACACCTTCGTGTTGCGCGAGGTGGAGGCGCTGCGGAGGCTTGGGATCGAGATAGACACCTTCTCGATCCGGCGCGCAAGCGCAGAGCACCTGCTTGCAGGCGCCGACCACGAGGCGCATCAGAGCACGTTTGCGATCCTGCCGCCGAGCTGGGGCAAACTGCTTCTGACCCACCTCAAGCTCGCCGGCACAAGCCCGCGGGCATACTTGAAGACGCTCAAACTCGCGCTGAGTCTCGCCCCACCGGGGTGGCGTGGGCGTCTGTGGCAGCTCTTCTATTTCGTGGAGGCGGGGGTGCTGTGGAGCGAGTGCCGCAGGCGGGCAGTCCACCACATCCATGTGCACCTTGCGAACGTTGCGGCCGACGTCGCGCTGCTTGCTTGTGCGCTCGGGTCGGCCGTCGAAGGGGCGGGCAGTTGGTCGTGGAGCTTTACGATGCACGGCCCGACCGAGCTGTTCGACGTAAGCCGCTTCCGCCTGGCGGAGAAGCTGCGGTTCGCGC
Source organism: Solirubrobacteraceae bacterium (assembly GCA_036275675.1). Taxonomy (GTDB): domain Bacteria; phylum Actinomycetota; class Thermoleophilia; order Solirubrobacterales; family Solirubrobacteraceae; genus Palsa-744. The sequence continues at coordinate 3,568 of DASUDH010000106.1, forward strand.
GCTTCGTGGTGTGCATCAGCGACTACACGCGCAGCCAGCTCATGGCGCTGTGCGACCCGACCATGTGGGGAAAGCTCCACGTGGTTCATTGCGGCATACCGCTGGCTCAATTCACCCGCGCACAGGATGAGGAGCCCTCGGGCGACCCGACGATCGTATGTCTCGGCAGGCTCGTGCCCGAGAAGGGTCAGGGGGTGCTGTTGCAGTCGGTCGCGATGCTCGCCGAGCGCGGGCTCACCGTAAACGTGACGCTCGCGGGAGAAGGACCTGCGCGGGCCATGCTGGAGCTGCTCGCCCTGGAGCTGGGGCTCGCTTCGCGAACCTCGTTCCCAGGAGCGATCGGACAGGATGACATCCACGCGCTCTACGCCAGCGCATCGATCTTCTGCCTGCCGAGCTTCGCAGAGGGCGTTCCGGGAGTGCTGATGGAGGCGATGGCGATGGAATTGCCGGTCGTCAGCACGCGCATCACGGGCGTACCCGAGCTCGTGCAGGACGGCCACACGGGACTGCTCGTGGCTCCGGGGCGCGTCGACGAGCTCGCCGACGCGCTGGAGCGGTTGCTGACCGACCCATCGCTGAGGCGCGAGCTGGGCGCGCGGGGCAGAGAGCTGGTGATCGAGCAGTTCAACACCGATCGCTCGGCCGAGCAGCTGGCGGAGCTGTTCACGCGTGTGCTCCATACCGGAGCAGGGGAGCTCGAGAGCGGACGAGCGGCGCCGAACGGCGTATTGGAGGCGGCGCTGTGAGCGGCATGCTGGAGGCAGCGCGGTGAGCACCCTGCTCGTCAGCAGCGTCGGCGGCCACCTCGCCGACCTGCACCGGCTGCTTCCGCGCATGCAAGGACTCGACGGCGAGCGCGTCTGGGTGACCTTCGACACGCCCCAGAGCCGCTCGCTGCTCGCGGGGGAGGAGGTCGTCTACGTCGACTACACGGGACCCCGCGACATCAAGAAAGTGCTGAGCCACTCACTCGTCGCGAGGCGCCTGTTTCGCGGGCGCCACCCATTCACCGACGTGGTGAGCGCCGGGGCGGGGATTGCACTCTCGTTCCTGCCGCTGGCCCGCACGCGTGGGGCGGCGTGTCACTACATCGAGTGCTCGGCGCGGAGCGTGGGCCCGTCCGTGACCGGCCGGTTGCTCAGACGCGTGCCCGGAATCGCACTCTACTCGCAGTATCAGAGCTGGGCGCAGCCACCGTGGATCTACTCGGGCTCGGTGCTCGACACGTTCACGCCCGGGCCATGCTCGCCGGGCGAGGGCACGATCCGCAAGGCTGTGGTGACCGTCGGCACGATGCAGGACTATGCCTTCCGGCGACTGGTCGAGCGCGCGCTTGCGATACTGCCTGCCGAGGCGGAGGTGCTATGGCAGGTTGGCTGCACCGACGTCTCGGACCTGCCGATCGATGGGCACGAGCAGCTCCCGGTGCGCGCGCTGCAGCAGGCGATCGAGGAGGCCGACGTGGTGATCGCCCACGCCGGCTGCGGCTCCTCGGTGGCGGCTCTGGAAGCGGGCAAGAAGCCGGTGCTGGTGGCCCGCAGGGCGGCTCACGGCGAGAACGTCGACGACCATCAGCTCTTGATCGCCTCAGAGCTCGTCGAGCGTGACCTCGCGATCGTGCGCTCGGTCGAGGAGCTGACGCTCGCCGACCTGCGACTCGCCGCACGCTCGACCGCGCTCACCGAGTCCGAGCCGCCGCCGTTTCGCCTGGCGCGTTGAGCCGCGGCGATCAGCCGGCGAGATGGGCGAAGTTTGGCCAGAGCGAGAGGTCGATCTCGGGGAAGGCGCCGGCGAGACGCACGACGTCGTCGCGGTAGGCGCGCGCGTAGGCCTCGCGGGCGGGGTGCTCGAGCGCCGGCTTCTCAGGCTGGTGGTTGGGACGCGCGCCGAGGTCGGGTACGTGGTCGACGTCGAGGAGCCCGAGGAACTCGAACGTGCGGCGCAGCTGCGGGCGGGGCTCGCGGGTACAACGCTCGTACTGGAGTACAAGCACTCGTGAGCGATCGAAGTGGGCGAGCAGAGCCTCGAGCTGGGCATGGTAGAAGCCACGCGCGAAAGCCTCCAGCGGCGCGAGCCGGCTGAGCGGCGCGCCTTCGCGACGAGCGAGACCGGTGTCGTGCTGCAAGCCCGAGACGTAGCGCTCGACGGGATCGCGCAGCAGCACCAGGAGTCGCGCATCGGGGGCGGCCGCGGCGAGCAGCGGCGGTATCCAGGGCGCGCTCATGTACAGCGGCGTCCACTCACCGACCTTACGGGCCGCGTCGCGCGGGAAGTGCTCGTGGTAGCCGCGGGCGTCGGCATCGGTGAAACCGCCCAGGTAGAAGCGGTCGAAGTAGTGCAGCTCCTTGCGCTTATGCGGGGGGACGATCTCTGGATGGGAGGCGATCAGATCGTGCCAGCGGGTGGTTCCGCAGCGTTGAGCGCCGACTCCGACAAAGTCCGGTGGGCCGGTGCGCCAGCCTGCCGGGCAACTTGGAGGCGCGGGCGGCTTCATCACGGCCCGTTTGTCGGGCCGTCCGACCAGACCACCAAGCGAGGTACGAAGCGCTCGATACAGGACGGCGCCAGTCCCTGACGGAGAGCTCACGTGGGAAGCAAGCTCATGCCGAGACTCCGCTCTTCCGGGCAGGGCTTGGGGTCGGGGACATCGCGGTGCACGTCGATTCAACGTATCCCAGCGGCGGAAGTTACACGCCGGTGAGCATTGTCTCCGGCAGGGCTCCCGTCGGCCTCGTCAGGCGCGTCGCAAGCGTCACAGCACCCACCCGTTGGTCGGTTAGCCCCATATGCGCGCAACAGACGACAGCGACTCGCAGAAGAGCGATCACGAGACCGTACAGCACGGCAGCTACCGTTCGGGCTTCGCGTTCGGGATCCTCAGCTTCGCGGCGATGGCCGTCCTGGGGGTGCTCTCTACGATCGTCACGGCACGCCTGTATGGCGTGCGGATCATCGGAAGGTTCGCACTCGTGTCGGCTCCCGTGGACGCGCTGTGGGTGCTCTCGACCGT
>DASUDH010000107.1:0-9613 GCA_036275675.1 Solirubrobacteraceae bacterium
CGATCTTGAGCATGTCGAGCGGCAGCGCGCCCGGCAGGCTGAGGCGCGACTCGCCGCAGCCGAACTTGTCGAGCGCGATGCGCACCCCGATGCGTCGCACATCCTCTAGCGTCGTCTTCGCGCGCTCGGGATCGCCCAGGATCGAGTCCTCGGTGACCTCGAGCCACAGCGCCTCGGCGGGCAGGTCGTGCCGTGCGAGCGCTTTCTTCAGGCGCTCAGCCAGGTCTGACTCCGTGAGTCCGCGCGCGGACACGTTCACGGAGACCGCGACGGGCTCCCCACGAGCGTGCCAGGTGGCCGCCTGGGCGCACGCCGTGTCGAGCACCCAGTCGCCGATCTGGACGATCAGGTCGCTCTCCTGCGCGCACGGCAGGAACGTGGCCGGATCGACCGGCTCGCCGTCCTGCGGCTGCCAGCGCAACAGCGCCTCACAACCCACGGCCCCGCCACCGGACAGCGGGAACATCGGCTGGTACATGAGCGAGAGCTCGTCGCGCGGGAGCGCGTCGCGCAGGCGCCGCTCGATGTCGAGGTGGGTGGTCACCTCACGGCGCAGGCTCTCGTCGAACAGTTCGAGCCTGTAGCCGCCGGAGCGCTTGGCTCGGTACATCGCCACATCCGCCTCGCGCAACAGCGACTCAGGGTCGGTCTGTGGATCGTGGGAGACCGACACGCCGACGCTCGCCAGCATCGAGACCTCCGCGGAGCCGACCAGGAATGGCTCCTCCAGAGCGTGCAGGACGCGCTCGGCGACGGCGAGCGCCTCCGCGTCGGTTTGCAGGTCCTCGGCGAGGATCACGAACTCGTCTCCGCCGAGGCGCGCCACCGTGTCGCTGTCGCGCATCATCTCCGCGAGCCGCTGCGCGACCGAGGCGAGCAGGTGGTCGCCGAGCGCGTGACCGAGGTTGTCGTTTATCGCCTTGAAGCGGTCGAGGTCGACGAATAGCATCGCCACGAGCCCGTGGCTGCGGTGCAGACGCGTCAGCGCCTGGCGCGCGCGATCCATCAGCAGCAGCCGGTTCGGGAGCTTGGTGAGCGGATCATGCAGCGCCTGGCGCTCGAGCCACATGCGGTCGGTGACGTCCTTCGCCGCCGCATACCACGTCGTGCCGTCGCTGCGGGCGCTCCACAACAACCAGCGCCACGAGCCGTCGCGATGGCGGTAGCGGTTGGTGAAGTTCGCGATCCGCGCCGCATGGTCACGGCCCGCGAGCAACATGGCGCTCGTCTGCTCGACATCGTCGGGGTGGACGAGCTCGCGCATCGGACGCGACATCAGCTCCTCGCGCGTCCAGCCGAGCACCTCCTCCCACGCGGGGTTCAGCAGCGTGAAGCGTCCGTCGGGGTCGATCGTCGCGAGCAGGTCGCTCGTGGTCTGGAACAGCCGCGCGATCTGCGCCTCACCGCCGTGCTCCCGAACGGCTCCCCCGCCGGCGTCGGAAGGTTCGCTGGACTGTTCCTCGGGAGGTCTGTCGAACGCGGGGTGCATCTGGCGATGGTGCCCTCTCGAAGCTGGATGATGCGGGTCTCCGCACGGTGTCCTCGACGATCCCGATCTCCAGCTGCGCAGCCTCCTGTTCGATTGGACGGATCTCCTAGTTGACGCCCACCTGTGCCGCCCGCTGTCCCTCGGCGGGTCCGGTCCGTGCCGATTCGTACGGTGCGCGCCCTCCCCGCAGAAAGCGCCACACGGCAAGCGACATGAGGATCGTCATGATCACGGCGCTCGAAGCGCACCACTCGCAGATCGCGTGGATCGAGAACAGCTCGCGATATGTCAGATAGGCGGAGAAGCCGAAGCCGGCGAGCGTGAGCGCGAGCGTCGCGAAGCGGGTCGTCTCGTTTTCACGGGCAAGCAGCGACGCGAGGATCGCGACGTAGCCGATCAAGCCCATCAGTGCCACCGGGATGCCGGCGAGCTTGGAGTAGACGGACGTCTGCACCTTCAGGCAGCTGCCGCCCGCCGTGCACGCCGGCGGGGTGCCCGAGTAGTGGACATACGTCAGATAGCTCGCCACCCCGAGCCCCACCGTCGCCAGGACGATCATCGTGATCCTCAGCGCACGCGGGCTCATCGCATCAGGGTGCTCGACCCGCCCGCGGAAGGACAGGTCCAATGGACGCGCAATGACTCGACGTGGGCTGCGAGAGGGGGGGAGGGGCCGATCAGCGCCATCGCCCGACCGTTCCTCAGCCTTTCAACTGCTTTTCGATCGCCGCTTCGAACGAGCTCGGGTCCGTGAGCGACGCGTATTCGAACTTCTGCAACGACTTGCCCGTCTTGCCGATCAAGAACGACGGTGTGCCCGTGAAGCCGTTCTGGTTGGCGGCTTGGGCGTCGCTTATGACCTGGTTGGCGTAGGCAGGATCGTTGCGCGCCGCGCTCCAGCTGGAGAGGTTCAAGCCGGGCACCTGGGCGGCCAACCCCTGCAGATAGCTTTCGTTGACGTAGCCGCTGCCCTCTTCTCCCTGCTCGTGATAGAAGAGCTCGATGTAGTGCCACATCAGGTTCTGCTTGCCGGCCGCCAAGGCGGCGACCTGCTGGGTCTGGAACGTTTCCCGTTCGCGCGTGGCCGTCTGCATCGAGCGGTATTCGATCTTCGCCTTGCCGGTGCGCACGTACTTCTGGATCAATGGGGCCAGTGCCCCTAGCGTGAACTCCTTGCAGATCGGGCACTCCAGGTCGCCGAAGTACTGGATCGTGACCGGCGCGCCGGGGCTGCCGAGCGTGATGGCGTTCTGCGGGATGCCCTGCAGCAGCGACGTCACGCTCGCCGCCGCCTGGTTTGCCGCCGCGCTTTTCGGGGCGGGCGCGCTTTTCGAGCCACCGCTGCCGGTGGCGACCAGGATGATCGCGATAATCACCACGACCACCGCGGCGACCCCGCCGAGCTGGATCAGCCGCTTGCGCTGAGAGGCCTGGGCCGCATCGGCTTCCTCTAGGGCCTTGCGCTGCGCGCGCGCCTGTTCGCGGCGCTGCTTGCGCGTCAGGTCCGACTCGGGATCCTCAACCGGGCTCACGCACGCAACTTTTGCACACTTCGCCTCAAGATTGCTTAAGGAGCGCCCACGCGGCGAATGACCTGGTGCGCCGCACCGTGCGAAGGCCGTCCGTGGCGTACCTTAGACGGAGACAATGCCCCCGTAGCTCAGCTGGACAGAGCGTCGGACTTCTAATCCGAGGGTCGCAGGTTCGAATCCTGCCGGGGGCACTCCATCAAGTTCTCGGCTCTCGCTCCGTCGGGGGTTGTGCATAGCCTTCGACCGAGCCATGGGCCCGGCGCGTCACCCCCACTCAGACGAGATCCTGCTCGGCGACAATCTCGAGATCCTGCCGCGCTTCGCCGACGGCTCGTTTCAGCTGATCTACATCGACCCGCCTTTCAACACGGGCCGCGAGCAGGCGCGCGCCACGCTGCGCACGGTGGCGGACGAGCGCGGCGACAGGACCGGCTTCAAGGGCCGGCGCTACGCGACGAGGCTGCTCGCCGAGAGCTCCTACCGGGACGAGTTCGACGACTACCTGGCGTTCCTCGCGCCGCGCCTCCACCACGCTCACCGGCTGCTCGCGCGCGAGGGCACGCTCTACTTCCACATCGACTACCGCGAGGCCCACTCCTGCAAGCTCCTGCTGGATGAGATTTTCGGCCGGACCTGCTTCCTCAACGAGATCGTCTGGGCCTACGACTATGGGGCGCGCACCCGACGCCGCTGGCCGGCCAAGCACGACACGATCCTCGTCTATGTGCGCGACCCCGACGCCTACTTCTTCGACGCGGCCGCCGTCGACCGCGAGCCGTACATGGCGCCGGGCCTCGTGACCCCCGAGAAGGCGGCCCTCGGCAAGCTGCCAACGGACGTGTGGTGGCACACGATCGTGCCCACGCGCTCCGCTGAGAAGACGGGCTATCCCACGCAGAAGCCCGAGGGGATCGTGCGGCGCATGGTGCAGGCCTCCACGCGCCCCGGCGATCGCTGCCTCGACTTCTTCGCGGGCTCCGGCACGCTCGGCGCGGTCGCCGCCAAGCTCGACCGCCGCTTCGTGCTGATCGACTCGAACCCACAAGCTGTGGAGATCATGCGCTCGCGCCTGCCGGGTCCCGAGTTGCGGACCGCCGCCGGTTCGGTCTGATCCCGGCCGTTCGTCGCCGGCGTCTCCTGGACCGGCGGGGCGAGATAGGGTGCACCCGATGGCCCGCCGCGTCCTGATCCTCTCGTGGGAGTACCCCCCGGTGATCGAGGGGGGTCTGGCGCGGCACGTGCGCAAGCTCGCCGAGGAGCTCGTCGCGCAGGGCATCGCCGTCGACGTGCTCACCCGTGGCGCCGAGCAGTCGGCCGCCATGGAGGAGCGGTGCGGAGTGAGCGTGCATCGTGTGCGCGAGCCGCGCTGGCCGCGCGACCTCGACCGCTTCCTGGCATGGGTGGGCCAGATGAACGACGACATGCTCGCTGCCGGCAGGGCGCTCTCCGAAGAGCGCTCCTACGATCTGGTGCACGGCCACGACTGGCTCGTGGCGCACGCCTCCGCTGCGCTCTCGGACCTCCTGGACGTACCGTACCTGACCACCATCCACGCCACCGAGCACGGTCGCCACCAGGGCTGGGTCGACAAACCGCCGCAATCGAACATCCACGCGATCGAGCGTTGGATGGCCCACAGGGCAGATTCGGTGATCGCCTGCTCCTACTACATGCGCGGCCACGTCGCCGACGTCTTCGACATCGACGAGCGTCGTATCACGGTCATCCCCAACGGGATCGACCCGGCCGACATGCGACCCGTCGATGACCTGCACACCCTGCGCCTGCAATTCGCTTTGCCCGAGCAGAAGCTCGTCCTGCTCGTCGGGCGACTCGTCTACGAGAAGGGCTTCCAGCTCGCGCTCGACGCGCTCCCGGACGTCATCGAGAAGGTCGGTGACGTGCGCTTCCTGGTGGCGGGCAGCGGTACGCACGAGGGTGAGCTCAAGGCGCAGGCCGAGCGTCTGGGCTTGAGCGAGCACGGCGTCTTCCTCGGCTGGATCGGCGACGACGCGCTGCACTCGCTCTACCGCATCGCAGACCTGTGCGTCGTGCCCTCCCTGTACGAGCCGTTCGGATTCGTGGCACTCGAGGCGATGGCCTCGGGCTGCCCATGCATCGTCGCCGACACAGGTGGCCTGCGCGAGGTCGTTCCTGCCGGCGAGCGCGTCGGCCTGCGCTTCAACGGGGGCGACGCCGAGCACCTGGGCGTCATGATCGAGCGGCTGCTCGTCGACGTGCAGTTGCGCGACCGGCTCGTCACCGAGGCCTCCGAGCACGTGCTGCGCTTCGACTGGAGCGACGTCGCCCAGCGCACCACCTGCGTCTACCGTGAGCTTGCGGGCAGGCGCGCTCAGCAACGCGCATAATTGCTGAGGTTCGCCAAGGAGGCAAGATGCTCGAAGGGTTGATGCAAGACGACTTTCCGCTGACACTGCACCATCCGCTGTACCGGATGCGCTCCGTCCATCCGCGCGCGGAGGTGGTGACGCTCACCGACCGGGGCGCGGTGCGGGCGACCTACGGCGAGGTCAGTGAGCGCGTGGACCGGCTCGCGCGCGCCCTCAGTGCGCTCGGGATAGAGCAAGGCGACCGCGTGGGGACGTTCGCGTGGAACAACCAGCGCCACCTGGAGCTCTACATGGCGGTCCCATGTGTCGGCGCCGTCCTGCACACGCTCAACATCCGCCTCTTCGCCGAGCAGCTCACCTACATCGTCAACCACGCCGAGGACGGCGTCATCTTCGTGGACGACTCGCTCGTGCCGATCCTCCAAGAGCTCGCGCCGACGTTTCCCGGCGTGCGCAACTACGTCGTGATGGGCGACGGCGACGCCGGCTCCCTGCCGAACGCGCTGCGCTACGAGGAGCTTCTGGAGCAGGCCGGGCCGGGCCCGTTCGAGTATCCCGAGCTCGACGAGCGCCAGGCCGCTGCGCTCTGCTACACGAGCGGCACCACCGGCAACCCCAAGGGGGTGCTCTACTCGCACCGTTCGATCAGCCTGCACTCCAGCGCCTCGCTCATGACCGACGCGCTCGGCCTCTCTCAGCGCGACAGGGCGCTGGTGGTGGTGCCGATGTTCCACGCCAACGCCTGGGGCATCCCGCACGGCGCCGCGCTCGCCGGTGCCGACCTGATCCTGCCGGATCGCTTCCTGCAGGCGGAGCCGCTCGCGAAGCTGATCGAGGCCGAGCGGCCCACGATCATGGGGTGCGTCCCCACGATCTTCGCGGACCTGTTGCGCTACGCCGATGCCCACGACGTGGACATCTCCTCGCTCACCAATGCGGCCTGCGGTGGTTCGGCGGTGCCGCGGCAGTTGATGAAGGATTACGAGGAGCGCCACCACGTGAATGTCTTCCAGGCGTGGGGCATGACCGAGACGAGCCCCGTCGCCAGCTATTCGCGCCCCGATGAGAGCGTCGGGCACGACGATGCCTACTGGGACATGCGCGCCAAGCAGGGCAAGCCCCTACCCTGGGTGCAGGCGCGCCTCGTCGACGACACGGGCGCGGAGGTCCCTTGGGACGGGGAGTCCACCGGCGAGCTCGAGGTGAGCGGCCCTTGGGTAGCGGCGCGCTACTACCGCGAGGACTCCGGCGAGCAGCGCTTCCATGACGGCTGGCTGCGCACCGGTGACATCGCGTCGATCGACGACTGCGCGTTCGTGCAGATCACCGACCGTTCCAAGGACGTGATCAAGTCAGGTGGCGAGTGGATCAGCTCGGTGGAGCTCGAGAACGAGGTGATGGCCCATCCCGACGTGATCGAGGCCGCCGTCATCGCCAAGCCCGACGAGAAGTGGGCCGAGAGGCCGCTGTGCTGCGTCGTGCTGCGCGAGGGCGCCCAGGTCGGCGCTGAGGACCTGCTCGAGCACCTGCGCGGGCGCGTGGCGAAGTGGTGGCTCCCGGACGAGTTCGCGTTCGTCGCCGAGGTCCCCAAGACGAGCGTCGGCAAGTTCGACAAGAAGGCGCTGCGCGGCCATCTGCAGGACGGCACGCTCCAGGGCCGTGTCAAGGTGGGCGCTCCAGGGCGCGCCAAGTCGGCGTCGGCATCGCCCTGAGCAGCCGTCCGAGGTAATTGAGACCCTTTGCCTGTTTGCGCCGACATGATTTGCGGAACGCCATGCAGGAGAATCGAGCTCCGAGGTAAAAGGGTTCTCGGGTAAACTGACTCGATCGCAGCAGCGCCAAGCGATTGGCAAGGCTCTCAAAGGAAATGAGGGGCTTCTCGACAAGGAGCCCAAGCGAACACTGGACGCGGGAGATAGCAAGATGCCAAACGACGTGACGGCCTCCGAGAGGCCACAGCCAGTAAGCGCAGCACCGATCGGACGTGGACGCTCGCGCCGGCGCCGGACGGTGCGCCGCGGGCTCCTGGTTCTCCCGCTCGCGCTCGCGCTGACAGCGCCCGGGGCCACGGCCTTCGCGGCGGAAGCGACGACCGGCTACAGCCAGACCACACCGCCACCGAAAACCGAAACGACGCCTGCGCCGAAACAGGAAACGGCCCCGACGCAGACGTCGAGCACGCAGGCCAAAGAAACGCTGCCGGCCAAAACGAGCAGCGAACCGACTGTAACCACCGCTCACGCCAAGACGCTGCCGTTCACCGGCCTCGACCTTCGCTGGGTGACCGTCGGCGGTCTGCTGCTGGTGGGCATGGGCATGTCGATCGTGGTGGCCCAGCGCCGCCGTCACAGCGCGGGACGCTAAGAACAGCAAGAGCAGATGGCCGCCGGCACACGCCGGCGGCCTATCGCTCGACCTCAGCGCTGACTAACGCGAGATTCCCTCTTCGTGGTGACGAGCGATGCGGATGAGAGGACTCGAACCTCCACCTGGTTACCCAGACACGGACCTGAACCGTGCGCGTCTGCCAAATTCCGCCACATCCGCGTGCCGGGGCAGCGACGATATCGCACGGGAGCTGGGCATAGGGGGGCGCAGGCAGTCGCCCCGATGACGTCGCCATGCGCCGCCGCCGTTTCGCCCCTCGCTTTGCTAGCCTCGACCGCGAGCAACTAGCCGCCATCGTCTAGGGGACTAGGACGCCGCCCTCTCACGGCGGTAACACGGGTTCGAATCCCGTTGGCGGTATATAGGGCTAATTTGCAGGGGTTTCTGGTGGTCATCGGGAATGTTCCTCGGGGCCTCAGTCGTCTTCGCCGAGCATGTCGACCATTGTCGCCGTCAACTGCTCGATGTCCAGTCCGCGTAAATATCGCCAGTTGTCTGTATCGAGGCGTGCCCAACCAGCTTCTGTGGGTGCGCCAACGGATCGGCGCGTGTGCGATTCCAGGTCACCTCTGAGCCACGAAACATCTCGCGTACACAATACGGTACACTGCATACTGATGGCGAAGACGGTGCCAGTTCGCGAGTTTCGGACCAACCTCAGCGCGTTGCTCAGCGATGTCGCTGATCGCCGCGATCACGTGCTGGTCACGCGCAACGGCAAGCCGGCCGCCGCGCTTGTTCCGATCGACGAATACGACGCGCTCGAGGAGACCGCGGAGATCCTCTCCGACTCCGAGACACTCGCAGCGATCGAAGCCGGACTAGCCGAGCTGGCACGCGGGGAGAGCGTAACGCTCGCGGACCTGCGCGCCGAGCTCGACGAGCGGCGCGCAACCCGCTGAGCGGTGGCACGCGTCGTCCTCGCGCGCCGCGTTCGTGGCGAGCTACTCGAGCTCAACTGGCCCCTGATCGACGCCATACAGGACGCGCTCGGGCTGCTCGAACGTGATCCCGTGGCTGGGCACGCGCTACGCGGGCGGCTGAGGGGACTACGCTCACTGCGCGTCGGTGCCTATCGCATCATCTACCAGCTCGCTGAGGCCGAGCGGACAGTTCGCGTCGTCGCGATCCGACACCGCTCCATCGCCTACCGCGATGACCCCCGGTAAGCCACCTGTGATGAGTGTATGGCTGCGCGCAAGCTGGCACCATCGAAACGGTAGGCTCGACGACGCGCACAACCACCGAGACATACGACGCCGCAGGTCGGCTCAGACCAACGCGATCAGTTCCACCGTGGGCACCGCGCTACCGACTGTCACCGAGGAATATGACAGCAAACTGGGCGTCCTTATCGTGCAGCACACGACCACTGAAGGCAAAACGCGGACCCTAACCGGCGTCTACAACAAGCTCGGGCAACTCACGTCCTACGCGGACGCCGATGAAAACACTTCGACCTACACATACCGTGTTGGGCGCCGCCCCGGCTCCGTTGGCACCATTTGTCGTGCGGGTGTTCAACGGTTCTGACGGGCACCCTCGGGAGGATCGGGAGCGCCGTGATCGACGTTCACCGTGAGAAGTTTGGGGTCGACGCCAGGTCTTTTCTGAGTACTGTGAGGTAGGCGTGGCGGTCGCAGAGGATCGTGTGGGTGCCTGAGCTGTTGAAGCGTTGTCGTGTGCGTGGCTCGCCACACGCGTCGATCGCTCTCCACATCGCGTCTCGGTCGGGGGTCTCGATGTGTCCCGCGAGCTGGGCGCCGAGCCATTTGGCCTGGGTCTCGGCGATCTTCAGTCTTCCTGCGCCTGCGTCGAGGATCCCGATGAATGCGAGGTTCTTCGAGTGGGGT
>DASUDH010000108.1:0-2874 GCA_036275675.1 Solirubrobacteraceae bacterium
CCGGCTGGGGTGTACTCGATCAGCGTGCTATTGCCGCCGCCCCCGACGCTGAGCGTCTTGTTCTGGCAGCCCAGGAACAGGTGGCCTTCGAGGAAGGCGAGGTCGTCGCAGTTCGAGGCGCTCGCGGGGACGGGAGCCGCGATCTTCGTGATCGTGAATCCGGCCGGAACGGATGGCTTAGGCGCCGACGCAGCAAAGGCGACTCCGGCGCAGAGCAGCACACCGATGAGGACTCCGGCAAGCGCTGTTACCGACACCCACGAATTTCGCCGCGGGAGGCATGGCCTGGATGACTCTTGAGTCGGGTGCATGGCGGCTCCTTCATTCAGTGGGCTGCCGGTCTAGCTCACCCGAGCAAGGGTGCCTCGACGCCGGCTCTGAGCAACCCTAAGGACAAAGGAAGTCCCCCGCTGTTATCAAGTTGTAAACCAAACGTCACACAACGAGTTGCGCTCGCCCAAAGCGCTGGGCCAGAACGCCTCGCCTCAGTGGCGTTTGCCGCGTTTGAGCATGATCCCCTCAACTACATGGGCGACCGTCTCGCACGCGTCGACCGCCGCCTCGAGAGACTCGAAGATGTCCTTCCAGCGGATCACCACCATCGGGTCGGCGCCGCCTGCGAACAAGGAGGCGACCCCGTCGCGCAGGAGCCGGTCGCCCTCGTTCTCCAGGCGATGGATCTCGACCAGATACGGCCCCGGCTCCGCTCCGGCGCCGAGCCGCTCGAGCGCCTTGACGATCTGCTCGTCGGCGCCGACGAGCACGTCGGCGAGCTCGACCGCCTGCTCCATCGGCGCCTCCACTCCGTACAGGTGAAGTAGAGCGGCTGTTTGCTCGGTGTGGTCGAGCACGTCATCGAGGGCCGTGGCCAGCGCGTAGCCGTCGCCCGCATCGAACGGCAGGCGCAGACGCCGCCCACCGCCATTGAGGCGGTGGATGATGTCGTGGGTGATGCGATCGCCCTCCTGCTCGATGGACTTCAAGTCGTGCGCCAGCCCGGAGCGCTCGGGCAGCTCGGCGAGCAGCTCGCGCAGGAGCAGGCCCGAACGCAGGATGTTGCTGCCCGCCTTCTCTACGAGCGTTACCAGCGTGGGGTCGGCTGCGCGGCGCAAAAAGCCCATCAAGCAAGGGTATGCGTCTGCTCGATCTCACGTCGCGCGCTTCACGACTTTTTCACGAGTAGATCACGAGTTTGCAACGCATCCACGCTTGCTCGCGCGGGACCCTATTTGAGGTGGCCGTGCACCTGGACAGCTCCAGCACCCTGTATGCGGGCGAGCTCGAGATCAGGCTCAGCGAGGGTCTCGTGCTTGCCACCGGCCGCGCGCTCACGCTCTCGGTGCGCGAGTTCGAGCTGCTCGTAGCGCTAGCGCACAGGACCGGAGCGATTGTCACGCGCGAGGAGCTGTACGACGCCGTGTGGAGCGGCGAGCTGCGCGCGGGGGACCGTTCGGTGGACGTCTACGTGAGCAAGCTGCGCGGCAAGCTGGAGGAGGCGATGCCCGACCGGCGCTTCATCCACACGCACCCCGGCTTCGGCTATCGCTTCCAGCCGCAGCCGTTGGTGGAGCCTTCACGAAATGTTCACAACGGATCAGCGCCCGATTGAAGAGACTGAGCTGGCACTGAGCCGGCGCACGGGAGAACACCTGCCCAAGTGGCGCCGCAAAAATCCAGTCAGAGGAGAAGTTGTGAACACGAACAAGATCGGTGTGCTCGCGAGCTGTGCGCTACTTGCACTGACTCTGGGCGCGTGCGGTAAATCGAGCACCGCTGGCTCGACCGGCAGCACCAGTTCAACGTCTGCGACCATCTCCGGCGCCGGCTCTACGTTCGCCGCCCCGGTCTACCAGCAGTGGGGCTCGGGAGTCTCGGGTCTGACCGTCAACTACCAGGCCGTCGGCTCGGGCGCCGGCATCACGGCGCTCCAGGCAAAGACGGTTGACTTCGGCGCCAGCGACCCACCGCTCAAGCCAGCGGACGTCACGACGTTCGAAAAGGTGGGACCGGTCCAGCAGATCCCGATGTTCCTGGGCGCGATCACGGTCTCCTACAACCTGCCGGGCGTGCAGAGCGGTCTGAAGCTCGACGGGACGACGATCGCCAACATCTTCCTTGGCAAGGTCAAGACCTGGAACGACACCGCGATCAAGGCGCTCAACCCGGGGGTATCGCTGCCGAGCACGCCGATCACGGTCATCCACCGCTCTGACTCGTCGGGCACGACGGCCGGCTTCACCGGCTTTCTCGCCGCGGTGGACCCGGAATGGAAGAGCAAGGTCGGCGAAGGCAAGACCGTGCCGTGGCCGACGGGCACGGGTGCCAAGGGCAACGCGGGTGTCGCCGGCTCGATCCAGCAGACGACTGGCGCGGTCGGATACGTGGAGCAGGCATACGCGTTGCAGCACAAATTCACCTATGCCAGCGTGAAGAACAAGGCGGGCAAGTACGTCGAGCCGACGCTCGCATCCACCAGCGCGGCCGCCGAAGGGGTCGAAGTTCCGGCCAACCTCGGAATCAAGATCAAAAACCCCACCTCCCCCGCCGCGTACCCGATCACCTCGCAGACGTTCGTGGTGGTCTACAAGGACATGTGCAAGGCCGGCGTCCCCGGCGGCGAAGCGGCTGCCAAAGGCGTCGTGTCGTTCCTGAACTACGGTCTCGGCGCGGGCCAGAGCATCCTCGCCCAGGCCGACTACGCCGCGCTGCCAGCCGCGATCCTGACCAAGTCCAAGGAAGCGGTCACCGGACTGCGCTGCAACGGAGCGCCCATCTCGGGCTGAGCATGACTCCGAGCCGCCGGCTAATAGAGTCACGATCATCGTGGATGAAGCGGTGATGATGGAGTCGAGCCACGCCAAGCGTGGCTCGACG
>DASUDH010000109.1:0-4077 GCA_036275675.1 Solirubrobacteraceae bacterium
GGACTACGACGCCTTTTGCGCCGGAGCGGGTGGCGACCGGCAGTCGATCGCCTAGATAGGATCACGCACCTATGGCAACGGTTCGCATTCCCCCGGTGCTGCGCCCGAAAACGGGTGGTCAGCCCGAGGTCGAGGCCGAGACCACCGGGATCTTCAGGCGCACGCTGGCGTCGTTGAGCAGGTAGCGGGTGGGGAAGTTGTCGACACCGTCGACGATCACGTCGTAGCCCTCGATGATCTCCATGATGTTGCTCGCGTCGAGGCGCACCGGATACTTGACGACCTTCACGTCGGGGTTGAGCCCGTGGATGGTCTCCTCGGCGGAGTCGACCTTCGGGATGCCGATGCGCTGCGTGGAGTGGATCACCTGGCGCTGCAGGTTCGACAGGTCGACGTCATCGTCATCGACGATCCCTAGCGTGCCCACGCCCGCCGCCGCGAGGTAGAGCGCGGTCGGCGAGCCGAGCCCGCCGGCGCCGAGTAGGAGCACCTTCGCGTCGAGCAGCTTCTGCTGGCCATCTGAGCCGATCTCGGGGATCAAGAGGTGGCGCGAGTAGCGCTCGCGCTGCTCGCTGGAGAGCGTGCGCGGCACGTCGATCTCGTAGCCGCGGTCCTTCCAGAGCGCGATGCCGCCGGCCATCGACTGGACGCGCTCGTAGCCGAGATCCTGTTCCAGTGTGCGGGCGGCGTAGGCAGAGCGGTTGCCCGAGGCGCAGTAGAGGATCACGTGCGCCGAGCGGTCGGAGACGACGCCCTCGATGCGCGACTCGAGATAGGAGCGCGGCACGTGCCTGGCTCCGGGCAACATGCCGGAGGCAAGCTCGTCGGTCTCGCGCAGGTCGACGATCGCAACGCCCTCCTGCAGCAGCTCGTTGACCTCGGAGGGATCGACCTCGTCGATTTCGCTCTTCACCTGGCGCAACAGGTCCGCGCTGGACGGGCTCATCTGGAAACTCCTGAATGGCGGTCGGAATTCATGGGACTTCAGAAAGTATAGCCCTGGTCACCCGACATTTGAATGGCTTCCACGCCACACGCGCCGTCCCCTGCCATGGGCGCCCCCACCCCCGCGCGGAAGTCCCCTACCCTCGTCCCGGTGCCCCCCAAGCTCCGTTTCCTGCTCCCCGCGGTATCGGCCGCCCTCGCGATCGCGCTGCTCGTCACGATCGTCTTCGGCGGCTGCTCCGGCGGCGGCCCCTCCAGCCAGTCGGTCACACGGAGCGCCAGCCAGAATCGCTTCGATGGAGCCGCCTTCCCGCCAGGGGTGCGAGCGCGCGACTTCATGCTCCGAGACCAGCACGGGCACAGCGTCTCGCTGAATGCCCATCGCGGAGAGGTGGTGGCACTCGCCTTCCTCTCGACCGACTGTCGCGCGTGCGTGCTGGTCGCCCAGCAGGTGCGAGGGGCGCTCGACGAACTGGGAGCGGCGCCCGGGGTGCGGACGATCTTCGTGAGCACCGACCCTCACGCGGACACGCACGCACGCGTGGGGCGCTTCCTGAGCGAGACATCGCTCAGCGGCCGCGTCGAGTACCTGACCGGGACCTCGGCGCAGCTGCGACCCGTGTGGCGCACCTACAGGGTCCCCCCGGCGAGCGCGGGCAAGTCGGCCTCCGAAGCGGCCACGACGGTGCTTCTAATCGACCGTGCCGGCACGGAGCGAGTCGGCTTCGGTCTCGAACAGATAACACCCGAAGGCGTCACGCACGACATCCGCCTGCTGCAAGCCGGTTGATGCCCGACCCTTTCCCACACGACATCGGCCGGCCGACGGCCGGCTGATACGTTCACCTCCCCCTCCACATCGCCGCCCCCTGCGGGCGTATGACGGCTGGCGGCTGATACCCTAGCTCCCAGGTAGGTATTCAGAGGATGATGTTCTCCACAAAGGCCGAGTATGGCGTGCGCGTGATGGTCGAGCTGGCCCGCCGGGCCGGCGAACGCCCCGACGGCGCTGAGTCAGTGGTTCCGCTCGCGGAGATCGCGGAGCACGACGGCATGCCGCTCGCCTATCTCGAGCACCTCGTCGCGCGCCTGCGCAAGGCGGGCCTACTCGACAGCCGCAGGGGCTCGCGCGGCGGCTACCTGCTGGCGCGTCCCGCCGAGGAGATCACGATGGCCGAGGTGGTGGAGGCGCTGGAGGGCTCGATCGCCCCGATCGAGTGCATCTCCCAAGGAGCCGACGGCAGCGTCGTATGCTCGCGCGAGTCCGACCCCAGCCACGTCTGCCCCACAAAGCTGCTGTGGACGCGCGTACGTGGTTCGATCGTGCGGACCCTCAAGGACACGACCCTCGCCGACCTGCTCGTCCCGCAGCGCCCGCCATCTCTCGCGACCACGCTGCCGACCCTCCCGTCCTCCCCGTCCTCCCCACAACAGACCGCCACCAGCGTGGTCTAGCAAAGGAACCATGGCCGACCTCGAAATCAAGAACCTGCACGTGCGCACCGAGGATCGCGAGATCCTGATGGGCGTCGACCTGAACATCGATAGGGGTGAGATCCACGCCCTGATGGGACCCAACGGCTCGGGCAAGTCGACGCTCGCCAACACGCTGCTCGGCCACCCTTCCTACGAGGTCACCGAGGGACGGATCGTGTTCAAGGGGCGGGACATCACCGAGGCCGAGCCGCACGAGCGCGCGAAGTCGGGGCTGTTCCTCGCCTTCCAGTACCCCGTGTCGATCCCGGGCGTGTCGGTAGCCAACTTCCTGCGCATGGCGATCAACGCCAAACAGGAGGAGCCGATCAGGGTCAAGGAGTTCGGCGCACGGCTCCAGCACGCGGTCGAGCTGCTCGACGTCGATAGGGCGTTCACCTCGCGCCACCTCAACGACGGCTTTTCCGGCGGCGAGAAGAAGCGTGCGGAGATCCTGCAGATGGCGATGCTCTCGCCGGACGTCGCGATCCTCGACGAGACCGACTCGGGCCTCGACATCGACGCGCTGCGGACGGTGGCGGAGGGCGTCCAGCGCCTGCACGACGAGCAGGGACTGGGCGCGCTGATCATCACCCACTACCAGCGCATCCTCCACTACGTGAAGCCCCAGTTCGTGCACATCCTGATGGACGGGCGCGTTGTCTTGGAGGGGGGCGTGGAGCTCGTGGAGCGCCTGGAGCGCGAGGGCTACGACCAGATCCGCCAGGAGGTCGGCGCCGGTGCGGCCTGAGGCCGCCAGTGCCCGTGAGGGTATGAACGCATCCGTGGAAACCCGGGCGAACGGGGCCTCGCCTGCTGGTGCCCGTGAGGGTATCGCGGTCAAGCCAGGGCGCCACCGCGAGGCATCGCTCTACCACGCGCTGGCGGGTGCCGGTGCGGGTGCGGGACACACGCTCGCCGAGCTGCGCGAGCAGGCTGAGCGAGCCTTCGAGCAGAGCGAGCTACCGGTGTGGCGCCGCTCGGGCTTTTGGACTACGAGCTTTGCGGAACTCGACCTGGAGGCGCTCGCCACGCGCGAGCATCCGCGCGATTCGGGAGTGCCGGACTTCGTCACGAGCACTATCCCTGAGCGTCCGCGCGCGGGGCGGATCGTGCAGCTCGACAGCTCGGTTGTCCACGTCGAGCTCGACCAAGACCTCGCCGAGCGCGGCGTGATCCTGTGCTCGCTGGAAGAAGCCGCAGAGTCGCACACGGAGCTGTTCGAGCGGTGGTACTCCAAGCGCCTGACGATCGACCGCCACAAGCTGGAGGCCGCCAACGCCGCCTTCTGGACTGGCGGGGCTTTCCTGTACGTGCCCGACGGCCTCGTGGTCGAGAACCCCTTCGAGATCGTGAACGCGATCAGCGGCCCGGGCGTGGCGCAGTATGGCCGCACGCTCGTAATAGGCGGATGCTCCACTGAATTTCGCGTCCATGAGCACAACCTCGCCTCCGACTTCGCGGGACTGGACGCTGCCTCCGGCGGCGCCCGGGATTCGGAGAGAGGTGCGGAACCTGGCACCACCGACGGCGCCCGCGATTCTGAGACGGGTTGCGGGCAGTCACTTCACGCCGGCGCGTTTGAGATGTACCTGCAGGACGGCGCCCGCTGCCGTCTGGCCCAGGTCCAAGATTGGGGTCCCGCCCAGGTGTTCGACG
>DASUDH010000110.1:0-6244 GCA_036275675.1 Solirubrobacteraceae bacterium
AGATCTTCGACTACTTCCCCGAGCGTCCGTTCGTGGATTGGGCCAAGGACGTGTTCCCGACCCTGCTCGCCAACGACGTCCCGTTCCACATGCACGAGGTCAGGGAGTACTGGAACGACGTGGGCTCGCTGGGCGAGTTGCGCCAGGGTACGTTCGACGCGCTGCGGGGGGAGTTGCGCTTGCAGGTCGAGGGCGAGGAGGTGGCCTCCGGCGTGATCGTCGCGGGCGACAGCGCCGTGCCGGAGGACACCGAGGTCGAGGGGCCTGTGTGGATCGGCCACGACGTCCAGGTCGGTGAGGGCGTGCGTCTGATGGGTCCCGTCGTGCTGGGCGACGGCGCCCGCATCGGTGAGCGCGCGCAGCTGCGCAATAGCATCGTCTTCCCCGGCACAACCGTCGCCCCCGGTTCGATCTTGATCGGCGCGATCGCCGGACATTCAGGCATCCTCGAGAGCCTGCAGCCCCGATAAAGAACCGGGGGGTCTGCTGCACAGCAGACCCCCCGGAACTCGTATCTGCTGGACAGGTCCAGCTCAGATAGCAGCGCTCTGACGTCATTAAGTCTAGACGATCGCTTGGACGACTCTCGCGAATGCCCCCGCCGGGATTCGAACCCGGGACCTGCGCTTTTGTCAGAACGCTGCTCTATCCGCTGAGCTACGAGGCCACCACCTCCCGAGGGAGGCGAGCCGAGGCTACTCAGGGCTTGGGATGGCACGCGTCGAACATCCGTGCACAGCCGATGGACAGCCGCCGCTTTCAGGCGTAGCATCGGAGGCGACAGCGCCTCCGAGTGAAGGGAATCCCGCGATGCAGATCGACATCAAGGGCCGTAACGTCCCGGTCACCGACGACATGCGCAGGCATGTGGAGCGCCGGCTGGAGAAGGTATCCCGCCAGGTATCGAACTTCGCGCGTGTGGAGATCGAGATCTTCAGGGAGCGCAACCCGCGCGTCGTCGATCACGACGTGGCCGAGGCGACCCTCGAACTGAAGGGTGTCACGCTGCGGGCGCGCGACGCCTCGCCGCAGATGCTCCATTCGCTCAACCTCGTGGTGGACGAGCTGGCGCGCCAGGTCAAGCGCCACCGCGACAAGCGCCGCCGCCGCCGGGAGGCGCACGCCGCCGCGCCGGCGCGGACCTCCCCGGCAGCCGGATAGCCCGAGCAGGCGCGGCGGCGTGCCGGCCGCGCACGCGGTCGTGATCGAGAGCCCGTGGTAGCAAGGCAAGTTGTCCAGCCGGCTGCCACGAGCCTCTCAGGCGGTACCCTGGGCGCATGTCCATCCTCGATCGTGCGCTGAACATCGGCGAGGCGAAGAAGTTCAAGCAGTACGAGAAGCGGGTCGCGCTGATCGGCGCCTACGAGCCCGAGCTCGAGCTCGAGACGCTGGAGGAGCTGCGCGAGCGCATGGACGTCTTGCGCGAACGCGCGCGCGGAGGCGAGTCGCTCGAAGATCTGATGCCGGAGTGCTTCGCGATCGTGCGAGAGACCGGCAGGCGCACGATGGGGATGCGCCACTTCGACGTGCAGTTGATGGGCGCGATGGCGCTCCACGACGGGTGCATCGCCGAGATGAAGACCGGCGAGGGCAAGACGCTCACCGCCACGCTCGCGGTCGTGCTCAACTCGCTGGCGGTGCGCGAGGGCCGGCCGAAGGCCAACGCGGGCGAGAATGGCTTGGAGCCCGGGCCACCCGAGCGCAAGGGCGTGCACGTGGTCACCGTCAACGACTACCTCGCGCGCCGCGACGCCGCTTGGATGAGCCCGGTCTACAGCGCTCTGGGCGTGAGTGTGGGCGTGTTGCAGAACATGCAGCCCTACGAGGAGAAGCAGCTCGCCTACTCCTGCGACGTGGTGTATGGCACCAACTCGGAGTTCGGTTTCGACTACCTGCGCGACAACATGGCCAAGGATCTCTCCGAGAAGGTCCAGCGCGGCCATCCGTTCGCGGTGGTGGACGAGGTCGACAACATCCTGATCGACGAGGCGCGCACCCCGCTGATCATCTCGGGCGCTCCCGAAGAGGCTGCCGACCTGTACGTGAAGTTCGCGCGCCTCGCGCCCCGTCTGTCACCCGGCAAGACGCCGGAAGGCATGGACCCTCGCTCCAAGAAGGACTTCGTAGCGGACTTCGACTACGAGATCGACGAGAAGCAGAAGACCGTGGCGATCACCGAGCAGGGCGTCGCGAAGTCCGAGCGCTTCCTCGGCATCGACCATCTCTACAAGGCCGAGAACGGCCATCTCGTCAACCACCTGATCCAGGCGCTGCGAGCCGAGTCGCTGTACAAACGCGACGTCGACTACGCGGTGATCGACGGCGAGGTGAAGATCATCGACGAGTTCACCGGTCGCATCCTCGATGGCAGGCGCTGGTCGGAAGGTCTACACCAGGCGGTCGAGGCCAAGGAGGGCGTCAAGGTCCAGGAGGAGAACCAGACGCTCGCCACGATCACCTACCAGAACTATTTCCGCCTCTACGAGAAACTCTCGGGGATGACCGGGACGGCGCTGACCGAGGCGACCGAGTTCATGAAGATCTACGAGCTGCCCGTCGTGCAGATCCCGACGAACATGCCGATGATCCGCGACGATCGCAACGATCAGGTCTACAAGACCAAGGAGGGCAAGTGGACGGCGGTCGTCAAAGAGATCGCCGACCGCCACGAGAACGGCCAGCCGGTGCTCGTCGGCACGATCTCCGTCGAGGTCTCAGAGCTGCTCTCCGAACGCCTGAAGAAGCGCGGGATCCCCCACACCGTGCTCAATGCCAAGCCCGAGCACGCTGCCCGCGAGGCCGAGATCGTGGCCGAGGCCGGTCAGCCCGGGGCGGTGACGATCGCGACGAACATGGCCGGTCGTGGTGTGGACATCAAGCTCGGCGGCAACCCCGAGCATCTCGCGAGATTGGAGCTCGCAAAGCAGGACATCGATCCGGAGGCTTCCGGCTATGGGCAGCGCATGAAGGAGCTGCTGCCGAGCATAGAGCGGCAGGTGGAGGCCAACCGCGAGCGCGTGGTGACGGCGGGGGGCCTGTTCATCTGCGGCACCGAGCGCCACGAGTCGCGGCGCATCGACAACCAGTTGCGCGGTCGCTCCGGTCGCCAGGGCGACCCGGGGGAAAGCCGCTTCTTCCTGTCTGCTGAGGACGATCTGGTGAGGCTGTTCGCGGGCGACCGCATCTACAGGATCCTCGATCGCCTCGGGAGCGTTGATGAACAGGGCAACGAGGAGCCGATCGAGGCGGGCATGCTCTCCAAGCAGATCGAGAAGGCCCAGAAGAAGGTCGAGGAACAGAACTTCCTGATCAGAAAGCGCGTGCTCGAGTACGACGACGTGATGAACGAGCAGCGGCGCATCATCTACGCCTATCGCGACGAGGTGCTCGAGGGCAAGGAGATGGGCGAGGAGGCGCGCCGGCAGGTGGCGGGCACGATCGAGCGCACGATCGACCAGTACACGCCCGGCGACTACATGGAGGACTGGGATCTCGACGGGCTGTTCACCGCGCTCGGGCAGTTCTTTCCGATCGAGCTGGGAGACGAGGACCTCAACCCGGAGACCATGGACCGCGGCTTCCTGGGCGAGCGGATCAGCCAGGCCGCGCTCGAGCGCTACGAGGCGCGCGAGCAGGAGCTCGGCGAGGAGCTGATGGGGGCGCTGGAGCGCTTCCTGATCCTGCAGATCATCGACGAACGCTGGCGCGAGCACCTGTACGACATGGACTACCTGCGCGAGGGCATCCACCTGCGCGGGTTCGCCCAGATCGACCCGCTCGTGGCATACAAGAACGAGGCGTTCGAGCTGTTCGGCGACCTGATGAACAGCGTATGGGTGGACTTCACGCGAATGATCTTCAACGTGCAGGTGACCGTGGACGGTCAGAACGGCGCTGGCCAGGCCCCGGCGTTCGCGGCCTCCGGCAACTCCACTCGCGCCGGTCGCGTCTCCTACTCGGGCGGCTCGAGTGCGATGGGCGCCGGCGCGCTCGCAGCGGCCGCCGCCGCGGCCGGGCCCAACGGAGCGGCGGGATACGACGACGAAGGCGAGCTTGGCGAAGCCCTGCCGGTCGTCGAGCAGCGCGTCGTCGACTCAGAGCACCAGCTGGGCCGCAACGACCCCTGCTGGTGCGGTTCGGGCAAGAAGTTCAAGCGCTGCCACGGAGCGTAGGCCGGTTGGCTTCGCGCGTGGCGATGAACTCCTCGGTGGCCTGAGGGCCCATGAACGGGGTCAGGATGGTGCGCACCAGGTCGGGGATGATCGCCGGGATCGTCTCGATCGAGTGCTGGGTGATCTGGACGTAGAGCAGTTCGAAGAAACGCTGTGTCACCGGCTGGTCGAGGCTACCTGCCGCCGCAGGTTCGAGCAGGTCGTAGCCGGGTTGCAGGAAGATCGAGAAGGCGTCCATCAACGACTGCACGAGCTCGTGCGCGGAGGGGCCGACGGTGAGCAGCTCGACTATCCCGGTGCGGGCGAACGCTGGCTCGTGCATAACCCATTCGGCGTACGCGTGCATGCCGTCCCATATCGCGTCGGGCCAGCTCGGTGCGCTCCTCGAGATCTCCTGGCAGAAGCCCATCACTCGGTCGACGCCCGCTTCGACGCCGGAGAAGACAGCTTCCTCCTTGCTGGAGAAGTGCTCGTGGAACGAGCGTGCCGAGATGTTGGCCTCGGCGCAGATGTCCCTGACGCTCGTCGCCTGGTAGCCCTTCGCTGCGACGACGCGCACGGCAGCCAACTGGATCTGCTCGTATGTGTTGTTGACGACGAAGCGTCGAGGAGCCTCGCGGTTGGTCGCGGCGTGACGCATGACAGCTATGACGACAGCGTACACGACACTGGTCATCTTGCAACATCGCTTTTACGGGACATCGGGCTTCGAATGACGCACGGCGTTCTGGACTCCCGGCCGCGATCGCCGGTGGGCGCGGTGTCGTGCGGGGTCTCCGCGCAGGGCTCGCCCGCCGCTGTTGATAGCGTTGCGCTCATGGCAACCGCCGTCCCGAGCGAGTCGACGCCGCAACGCCTTGCGGCCATCCGCGAGCAGCTCGAGCTGCTCGCGGACTATCTTTGACCCAGCTGGGTTGAGCGAGCGCGTCGTGGCGCTCGAAGGGCAGATGCAGGCCCCCGGCTTCTGGGATGACGCGGAATCCGCCGCGAAGGTGTCGGCCGAGCACGCCAAAGCGACCAAGCGCCTGCGGACTTTCACAGTGCTGCAGGCCGACGTCGACGATCTCGACGGTCTCGTAGAGATGGCCGTCGAGGACGCGAGCCTCGAAGACGAGGTGCACGAGCACCTCGTGTCGGTCGAGGAGCGTCTGGCGGAGCTGGAGGAGCAGCGCCTGTTCGCTGGTCCCTATGACGCCGGCGATGCGCTCGTGAGCGTGAATGCGGGCGCGGGGGGCACCGACGCACAGGACTGGGCGGAGATGGTGCTGCGCATGATGATGCGCTGGGCCGAGCGCCGCGGCTTCGGCGTCGAGCTGCTCGAGGCGAGTGCGGGCGAGGAAACGGGCATCAAGTCGGCCACTTTCAGGGCCTCGGGCGAGAACGCCTACGGGCTGTTCGGCGCCGAGCGGGGCGTGCACCGGCTCGTGCGACTCTCCCCGTTCGACTCGGCCCATCGTCGCCACACGAGCTTCGCGGGCGTTGAGGTGGCGCCGGTGGTGGAGGACACGGGCGAGGTC
Source organism: Solirubrobacteraceae bacterium (assembly GCA_036275675.1). GTDB lineage: Bacteria > Actinomycetota > Thermoleophilia > Solirubrobacterales > Solirubrobacteraceae > Palsa-744. The sequence continues at coordinate 5,690 of DASUDH010000110.1, forward strand.
GAGATCGACGAGGACGACCTGCAGGTCGACACCTACCGCGCCTCGGGCGCCGGCGGCCAGCACGTCAACAAGACCGACTCCGCCGTGCGCGTCACGCACAGGCCGACAGGGATCGTTGTGCAGTGCCAGAACGAGCGCTCGCAGTCCTCCAACCGCGCCACCGCGATGGCGATGCTGCGCTCCAAGCTCGTGGAGAAGCGAGAGCGCGAACGCCAGGAAGAGATCGCGCGTGAGAAGGGCGAGGCCCAGGACGTCAACTTCGGCTCGCAGATCCGCTCCTACGTGCTGCACCCGTATGCGATGGCCAAGGACCATCGCACGGGCCATGAGATGGGGGATGTGCAGCGCGTGCTCGACGGAGACCTGGATGGGTTTGTGCGGGCTTACCTGCTGAAGCCCGCCTCGTCGGCGTCCAAGGCATAGGCGTTCTGGGTCTCCTCGATCTCCTCCCTGCGGCCCGCGGCTATAGCGCTCGAAGGATCAGCGAGAGGTCAAGCGCCGGCGCGGAGTGGGTAAGGGCGCCCATTGAGATGAAGTCGACGCCCGTGAGCGCGC
>DASUDH010000111.1:0-2482 GCA_036275675.1 Solirubrobacteraceae bacterium
CATCGCGAGCAGACCAAACCGCACGGCGTCGGCACCGTGGCGCTCGATCTCGTCGAGTGGGTCGATGCCGGTGCCCAGCGACTTCGACATGCGCCGCCCGTCGGGCGCCTGGATCACCGAGTGGATGTAGACGTCGGAGAATGGCGCCTCGCCGGTCAGCTCCAAACCCATCATGATCATGCGGGCGACCCACAGGAACAGGATGTCGCGCGCCGTTGAGAGCACATTGGTCGGGTAGAACGCCTTCAGCGCGGCTGTGTACCGTGGCCAGCCGAGCGTGGCAAACGGCCACAGCGCCGAGGAGAACCAGGTGTCGAGCACGTCCTCCTCCTGGTGCACCTGACCACCACACGAGCTGCATCCGGCGGGCGGAGTGATCGCCACGTTGACGTGACCGCAGGTCTCGCAGTAGTAGACCGGCAGCCGGTGCCCCCACCAGAGCTGACGCGAGATGCACCACGGGCGGATGCCCGCCATCCAATCGAGATATACGCGCCTGTGATTCTCGGGGACGATCCGTACACGACCGTCGAGCACCGCTCGAACCGCGGGCTTCGCGAGCTCGTCCATCTTCATGAACCACTGCAGCGAGATGAGCGGCTCGATGCGCTCGCCGGAGCGGTGCGAGTAGGGCACCTCGTGCTCGTAGGTATCGCGCGCGAGGATCCGTCCTTCGCGCTCGAGCTCAACCACCACGGCCGCGCGCGCCTCCATCACCGTCAGGCCGGCGAAGCGCTCGCCGGCCTCCGCGGTCATGCGACCATCCTCGCCGATGACCGAGACCTGGTCGAGGTCGTGGCGAATGCCGATCTCAAAGTCGTTGGGGTCGTGGGCCGGGGTGATCTTCAACTGGCCGGTGCCGAAGTCCACCTTCACGTAGTCGTCGGCGATGATCGGCAGGTGACGACCGACCAGCGGCAGGATCGCCTTACGTCCCACAAGGTCGCGGTAGCGCTCGTCGTCGGGGTGGACGGCGACGGCGGTGTCGCCGAGCATCGTCTCGGGGCGAACGGTGGCGATCGTGGCGGTCCCCCCACCCTCCAGGTCGTAGACGATCGAGTAGAGGGTGTCCGCCTCGCGGCGCTCCTCGACCTCTAGATCTGAGATGGCCGAGTGGCTGCCGGGATCCCAGTTGACGATGTAACGGTCGCGGTAGATCCAGCCCTTCTCGTACAAGGCGACGAACACCTCGGCGACCGCGTGCGCGTAGTCCTCGTCGAGCGTGAAGCGCTCTTCGGAGTAGTCGCACGAGGCGCCGAGGCGCTTGAACTGCTCGACGATCGTGCCGCCATAGTGCTCGCGCCATTCCCACACACGCGCGACGAAAGCCTCACGCCCGATCTTCTGTCGACTCGAGCCCTCGGCACGCAGCGCCTTCTCGACCTGCGCCTGGGTGGCGATCCCGGCGTGGTCGGTGCCGAAGATCCACTTCGTGCGCCTGCCGCTCATGCGGTGATAGCGGATCAAGGTGTCCTGCACCGAGCCGTTGAGCGCGTGACCCATGTGCAGCGAGCCCGTGACGTTCGGCGGGGGGATCGCGATCGAGTAGTTCTCGCCCGCATCGTCCTCTGGCTCTGGGTGGAACAGACCAGACGCGAGCCAGCGCTCCGTGATCCGCGACTCGACCTCGGCGGGCTCAAACCGGGTCCGAGCTTCGAGCTCTTCGATGCGCTCATTCATCGGAGCGTGAGTGTACGGCGCGAAGGTCATGCCGTTCCGGCCGGCACACATGTGCTCTCAGCCTCATATACCGACCGGCGCATGCGCCGGTCGGCCGGGCCGCACATGTTCGGCCCGGGACCGCGCCACATGTGGCGCGGTCGTCCCTGAAAGAGATGAAGAAGATGAAGACTGGATCAGGATTCTACGCGTCGGGGTGCTTGCGCAGATAGTCGATGAAGACCGGCCGCAGCGCCTCGGCGAGCTCTCCGTCGCCGCTATGAAGCGCGTCTTTGAGCGCGCCGCGCGCCGAGACGATGTCGAAGTCCGCCTCCCCGAGATCCCCGCTGACGGCCTCCGCCGCCGGGATCGTCTCGAGCAGCGACCAGAAGAACCTCACGTCGAGGTGCTTCTCGGCTCGGTGCATCGCACGGTCGTGCAGCTCGCGGGTGGACAGCTTGTCCAGGTCCTCGGGAGTGCGCGTCTCGGTGTGCTCGGGCATGGGCGTGCCGGCGGCCTACGCCGACTCCTCGCGCAGCGAGCGCTCCTCGGGCTCCTCCGGAGCGGCTTCGGTGACGAGCGTGGGCGTCGTGCCTTTCTCAACGGTGTCGCGGGTAACGACGCACTTCTTCACGTCCCTGCGCGAGGGCAGCTCGAACTGGACCTCGAGCAAGATCTCCTCGATGATCGAGCGCAGCCCACGCGCTCCGGTTTCGCGTTCGAGGCCCTTCTCGGCGACGGCGAGCAGCGAGTCCTCAGCGAACACGAGCTCGATCCCGTCGAAGGAGAAGAAGCGCTGGAACTGCTTGACGAGCGCGTTGCG
>DASUDH010000112.1:0-3121 GCA_036275675.1 Solirubrobacteraceae bacterium
CAGGACGATCGCAGGGCGCACGAAGTTCATGAGCAGCAGGCCGATGGTCAGGATCCCGAACGCGAACAGCATCAAGACCACGCCGACGAATGCCAGGAAGCCGCCGCTCGAGGAGTTGCTCTGCGCGGCGAGGATCAGCAGCGCAGGGACGAAGAAGACCGCGGCGACGACGAACAGGACGAGGTAGTAGACGAGCAGCACCACGAAGAGCTCGAAGCCGCGCCCGAGGTAGTCGAAGTTCGCCGGTGGCAGCCGCTCCTCCCCTGCACGTAGGCGGCCGACAGTCGCGAGCAGCCACCCGAGGCCGTTGATGCCGCCCACGATCGGGATGAGGCCGATGAGACCGATGACGATGAGCTTCTCCGCCCACTTGGGGTCCCGGAACGGCCAGACGAACGCGTCGCCGATCCGCTCCATCTAGCTGCTAGACCGGTGGCGCGCCGAAGGTCGCGAGCAGGACGAACGTGAACCACGCCAGCGAGGCGATCGCACCGATCGCGGTCGCGGCGATGCCCACACCCCATCCCGCCACCGCCGTGCTGCGACCTCCAAGCCCGCCCTTCGACTCCTCGATCCGGCGCACGGAAGACTTGCCCAGGAAGTAGGCGATCGGACCGAGGATCAGGCCGGGGAGGCCGAGGAAGCCCAGGATCACGCCGGCGACGCCGGTCAGGAGGGCGACCAGCGCCCTGCCGTCGTTGCGCTGCGGAGGCGGCCGCTGCGTGTAGCCCGGGTAGCCGTAATAACCCGGCGCGGAGTAGGGAGCTGCGGGTGGGGGCGGTGCCGGCGGCGGCGGTGCTGGTGGTGGCGGTGGCCGGACCGGGCCCTGCGGGGTGGGCTCGGAGCTCAACGGAGCAACGACCGGGCAATCACCACGCGCTGGATCTGGTTGGTCCCTTCGTAGATCTGCGTGATCTTCGCGTCTCGCATCATTCTCTCGACCGGGTAGTCACTGATGTAACCGTAGCCGCCGAGCAGCTGCACGCAGTCGGTCGTCACCTTCATCGCCATATCCGACGCGAAGAGCTTGGCCATGGCGGCGATCTTGGTCAGGTCGGGTGCCTTGCCATCGACCTTGGTCGCAGCGAGGTAGACCAGGTGGCGCGAGGCCTCGATCTGGGTGGCGATGTCCGCGAGCATGAACTGGATGCCCTGGAACGCGGCGATCGGCTGCCCGAACTGCTGCCGCTCCTTGACGTAGTTGAGCGCGTAGTCGAACGCGCCTTCGGCGATGCCGAGCGCCTGCGCGCCGATGCCCGGCCGCGAGCGATCGAGCACCGCGAGCGCGATCTTGAATCCGGCGCCCTCCTCGCCCAGGCGATTCTCGACGGGCACCTTCACGTCCTCGAGCACGATCTGCGCGGTCGGTGAGCCGCGGATGCCGAGCTTGTGCTCGAGCTTGGCGATCGTCCACGGGCTGGTCTCGCGCTCCAGGACGAAGGCGGAGATGCTCTTGTGGTCGCCGCCGCCGTCCGTCTGCGCGAACACCACCAGGGTCCCGGCCTCGCTGCCCTGGGTGATGAACTGCTTCGTCCCGTTGAGCACGTACTCGTTGCCGTAGCGCTTCGCGCGCGTCTTCATCGCCGCGGCGTCGGAGCCGCTGCCGGGCTCGGACAGCGCGTACGCGGCTACCTTCTCGCCCGACGCGAGAGGCGGGCACAGCCGCTTCTTCTGCTCCTCGGTACCGGCGACGAGGATCGGGTACGAGCCGAGGGCCTGGACCGCGAGGATCAGGGACGAGCTTGCGCACGCCTTCGCGATCTCCTCGATGCCCATGCAGATCGTGACGCTCGACCCGGAGATGCCGCCGTACTCCTCCGGAAACGGGATGCCCAGGATGCCGTTCTCTGCGAACAGCTTCTCGATGTCCTTGGGGTACTCGGCCTTCTCGTCGATCTCCGCCGCTCGCGGAGCCACGCGGTCCTGGACGAGCTCGCGGATCGTGTCCCGGATCGCGATCTGCTCGGCGGTGAACTCGAAGTCCATCTCGAGTCGATTATCCGGCCCGGAGCAAGTCGCGTGCGATCACGACCCGCTGGACCTGGTTCGAGCCCTCGTAGATCTGCAGCGCCTTGGCGTCGCGCATGTGCCGCTCGAACGGACTTCCGGCGACGGCGCCGTCGTCGCCCGCGATCTGGAGCGCGTCGATCGCGACCTGCATCGCCGTGTCGGTGCAGTGGAGCTTCGCCATGGACGCCTCGCGCGTGAAGCGCTTGCCGCTCGCGCACAGGGAGGCGGCGCGATATGCGAGCAGCCGCGCCGACTCGAGCCGCGTCGCCATATCGGCGAGCAGGAAATCGTCGCCCTGTTCGTGGCCGCGCTCGCGCATCAGGTCGCGCGCCTCGCCGACGGCCGCCTGCGCGATGCCGAGCGCCTGGCCGCTGATGCCGATCCGTCCCGAATCGAGCGCGCGCATCGCCACGCTGAAACCCTGGCCTTCACCACCGAGCCGGTTTTCCGCGGGCACGCGAACGTCCTCGAGCACGATCTCGCCGGTGGGCGACCCGTGCAGGCCCATCTTGCCGAAGACCTGGCCGACGCGCAGGCCGGGGGTGTCGCCGGGGACGAGGAAGGCGCTCACGCCGGCGGCGCGTTCGTCGGCCCCGGTGCGGGCGAAGACGACGTACAACCCGGCGCGGCCGGCGTTGGTGATGAACGTCTTCGTGCCGTTGAGCACGTATCCGTCGCCGTTGCGCCGGGCGCTGGTCTTGAGCGAGGCGGCGTCGGAACCTGACCCGGGCTCCGAGAGCGCGAATGCGCCGAGCAGCTCGCCCGACGCGAGCCGCGGCAGCCACCGGCGCTTCTGCGCCTCGTCGCCGAAGAGAAGGATCGGTTCGGTGCCGACGCTGGTGTGGACGTCGACGATCACGGCCGTCGAAGCGCAGGCCTGCGCGATCTCCTCGATGCATATCGCGAACGCGAGCGCGTCGAGGCCGGCGCCGCCGTACTCGCGCGGGATGAGCACCCCCATGAGCCCGGCCTCGGCCGCGGCTCGCACGGCTTCCACTGGGAACCTGTGTTCGCGGTCGGTGCGTTCGGCAAGGGGCTGGACGGCGCTTTGCGCCACTTCCCGGACCGCGTCGCGAAAGCTCGCGTGCGCGGGCGCAAGTTCGAGATCCAA
>DASUDH010000113.1:0-6989 GCA_036275675.1 Solirubrobacteraceae bacterium
CCACGTCCGCCGCCGGGGTGATCGCGACGACGCGCAGCGCCGCCTCGGTCAGCGTCCCGGTCTTGTCGACGCAGATCGTGTCGACCGAGGCGAGCGACTCGATCGCGTTGAGCTGCTGCGCGAGCACGCCTCGGCGTGCCATGCGTGCCGCGGCGACGGCATAGGTCAGGCTGACCAGCACCATCAATCCCTCCGGTATCAGGCTCACCACGCCGGCAACGGATGTCGAGACGGCCGTGAGTGTCCCCACGTGGCGGTGGTAGAGCGAGTAGCCGAGCACCGCACCTAGCACCACCACCAAGCCCACCAGCGCGTAGAGCAGACGGTTGACCGCCCGTTCCAGCGGGGAGCGAGGGTGCCTGAAGGAGCGTGCCTCACCGACGATCCTGGCGGCGAGGCTCTGCGCCCCCACGGCATTGACGAGATATGACCCCGCGCCCTCGATGGCGAACACGCCGGAGTGGATGCTCTCTCCGACCCCACGGGCGACCGGTTCGGACTCTCCGGTCAGCATCGACTCGTCCAGTCGCAGATCGTGTGCCTCATGGACCTCGCCGTCGGCGACCACCTGGTCGCCCGCTCCCACGCGCACGAGATCGCCGGGCACGACTTCGCCGACCGCGACCTCGCGGGCGCTGCCGTCGCGCACCACCGTTGCCCTTGGCGCCACGAGCAGCGCCAGGCGATCCAGGGTGCGCTTGGCGCGCACCTCCTGCGCGATCCCGATCGTGGTGTTGGCCACGATCACACCGAGGAACAGGGCGTCGCGCCAGTCGCCGAACGCAAGCGTGATCGCGCCGAAGGCCGCCAGGATCGCGTTGAACACCGTCAGGACGTTCGCCCGCACGATGCTGCCGTAGGAGCGGCTGCTCGCCGGCTTTGCTACAGGCCCCTGGGCCGCGAGAGCTGCGGCGGCATCAGCCTCGCTGAGCCCGTCCTGCACGGCTCACTCGTGTGGAGGAGCGCCTCGGGGAACGACCAGCACCGGACAGTGCGCCTCGCGCATCACACAAGCGGAGACGCTTCCCAGCAGTACATGGCGCAGCGGCCCATACGCTCGCGAGCCAAGCATGAGAATGTCCAAGTTATCCGAGCGCTCGATCAGCACCTCGGACGGATCTCCCCTGACCGTATCGAGGTGGACCGGCACATCACCGCCCAGCTCACCCGCTACCCGCTCCAGATTGGCCTTGGTCTGGGCGTACATTTCGTCCTCGACCTGTGGTAGAAGCGCTGAGACGTATGCGTAGGCTGAGAGGGCGGCGCTCATACCTGAAGCGGCGATCACCTCGAGCTCACCGGCGATGACTTCAGCGAGCTCGTGGGCAAGATGAAGGGCTGCCCTACCCTCCTCGGAGTCGGAGAAGCCGACGCCGACACGACCGGCCTCGGCGTGGTCGCGGTCAGCGTAGCCGGCGGGAGCCACCGCAACCGCGCAAGGCGCACCATGCACCATGCGCTCCATCAGGCTGACGTGCAGATGATCGGCCAGTCCCTCGCGGGCCGCACCGAACACGATCAACTCCGCCTTTTCATAGCTAGCCAGCTCGTGCAGCGCATGGATCGGCCAGGGCGATGGACTCCAGTGGTATGTGGGAGCCGTCAGCCCTTCGATACCCGCCACAAGCGCCTGCACCTCTCCCCGGGCGCGCTCCTCAGCTTGCTCGCCTGGGACCGAGGCGAGCAGCGGGTGGTAGGGGAAAACGACCGTAACCTGACTGCCGAGCACGTCCGCGAGCCTCGCGGCGAACGTAACCGCGTCACGCCCGGCCTGGTCTCCCGCGTAGCCCACCACGATCTTCTCGTACACGAGAACGAGGCTAAGCACCCACCAGTTAGTGTGCATCGGGAGTCGTCCGCCCGTGGGTGCGGAGGAATACGGACGTCCGCATCGACTAACTGTTGCTGCGGTTTTTCCCTGAAGGCGATGCGGCCAAGAGCCGATGCTTTGCCGCGCAGGATCGCAATAGCCTGCCGCACGATGTCCCTCATCGGCAAGGAGACTTCGTGCATCCAGTGATTCACACTGAGAGGCTGACCAAGCGCTATGGCAGCACACTCGCACTCGACGGACTCGATCTGACGGTGGGCGACGGCGAGGTCTACGGCTACCTCGGCCCGAACGGGTCCGGCAAGACCACCACCATCCGGTTGTTGCTGGGACTGCACCGCCCGAGTGGTGGGCGAGCAGAGGTATTCGGGATAGATGTGTGGGGCGATCCGGTGAGAGCGCATCACCGCGTCGCCTATGTCGCGGGAGAGCCTTTCCTGTGGCCAGCTCTGACAGGTGCGGAGACGTTCGAGTTCCTCGCGCGCCTGCACGGCGCCACCGACGTCTCCTATCGCGATCTGCTCGTGGAGCGCTTTCAGCTCGATACGCATAAGAAGATCCGGGCGTTGTCGAAGGGCAATCGCCAGAAGGTGCAGCTGATCGCGGCGCTCGCAACGCGCGCGGAGCTGCTGTTGCTAGACGAGCCGACGAGCGGCCTTGATCCCTTGATGGAGGTCGCCTTCCGTGAATGTGTGAAGGAGGCAAAGGAGCGCGGGCAGACGGTCTTTCTCTCCTCGCACATCCTCAGCGAGGTGGAGGCGCTATGCGACCGCGTCGGCATCCTCCGGGAGGGCAAGCTCGTCGACGAGGGGACGCTTGCGGAGCTCCGTCACCTCGCCGCGCAGACGGTCGAGGTGACGTTCGCGGGCCGGGCGCCTGAGCTCCCGGTGCTGTCGGGGGTGCACGCCAAGAGCGCCGGACCCAATGCACTGCGCTTCGAGGTCTCAGGGAGCGTGGGGCCGCTGATCGCAGCGCTTGCCCAGCATCCGGTCGCAACTCTTACCAGCCGTGAGCCGTCACTGGAGGAGATATTCCTGCACCACTACGACGGCTCCGACGATCATGTCCGCGACTAGCACATCGGTCTCGGCGCCGAGCGCGCCCCGATCGAGCACTGGCATGCGTCTCGCGCCCACACGCGCATTGGCGCGGCGGGTATTCCGCGACGCTCGGGTCCGCACGATCGCGTTCGGCTACCTGTTCGCGCTCTATGCCTACATCCAGCCGGTCGGCTATCGCCACGCCTACCCAACGTTCTCAGACCGGCTCGCGTTCGCTCACAGCTTCGCCAACAACGACGCGCTGCGCCTATTCTACGGCTATCCGTATAACCCGTTGACGGTCAGCGGCTACAGCGCCTGGCGAGTCGGCGGGACGCTAGCGATCCTCGCCGCTGTCTTCGGGCTGCTGGCCGCGGTGCGCGCGCTGCGCGGCGAGGAGGACAGCGGCCGGATGGAGCTCGTCCTCGCTCTGGCCGTCGGACGCCGCACGACGTATCTCTCGGCGATGGCCGCGATCGGCGTGGGCGTCTTGATCCTGTGGCTCGCCGAGTCTGTCGGCTTCATCGCGGGTGGCCTGCCCGTGGACGGGTCGGCCTACCTCGCCCTGGCGACGGTCTCCGTCGTGCCGGTGTTCGTGGGTGTGGGCGCGCTCACAAGCCAGCTCGCATCGACACGGCGTGTTGCGCTCGAGCTCGGGGGCGCAGTCGTGGGGGTGTCTTTGCTGTTGCGGGTGATCGCCGATACCTCACACGGCGCCGGCTGGTTGCGCTGGGCGACGCCGCTTGGATGGGCCGAGGAGCTGCGCCCATTCACGGGCCCGCATCCGGTGGTCCTGGTGCTCCCAGTTCTGGCCAGCATCCTCATGCTCATCATCGCCGCGCGGATCGCTGCCGTCCGGGACATCGGTACGGGGATGCTCCCAGCGCGCGAGGGCGCCGAGCCGCACCTTGAGCTGCTCTCCTCGCCGACCGCGCAGGCGTTGCGCTCAGAGCGTGCAAGCCTGATCGCGTGGACGGGCGGCATCGGCGCGTTTGCGTTCATCCTCGGCATGGTCTCGGCGAGCATCTCATCCGCGGGGATCTCGGGGAGCGTGCAGCGCGAGATAGCGAAGCTCGGCTCCGGCTCGATCGAGACGCCCACCGGCTATCTCGCTTTCGTGTTCATCTTCTTCATCCTGGCTGTCAGCCTGTTCGTGTGCGCGCAGATCGCCGCTGCCCGGCACGAAGAAGCCGATGAGCGGCTCGAGACGCTGCTCTCCCAGCCGGTCAGCCGCCGCGGCTGGCTCGGCGGGCGGCTCATACTGGCAGCGTGCGGCGCCGTGATTCTCTGCGTTGCGGCCGGACTGCTCACCTGGGCAGGGGCAGTCTCGCAGGGCGTGAGCATCTCGCTGCCGCGGATGCTCGAGGCCGGCGCCAATTGCCTGCCCGTCGCGTTGCTGTTCGGAGGGGTTGCGGCGCTTGCCTATACGATCGTGCCCCGAGCAAGCACCGGGATTGCCTACGGGCTGGTGGCCGTTACGTTCCTGTGGCAACTGACCGGCTCGCTGCTCGGGGCGCCGAAATGGCTCGTGGACCTGACGCCGTTCGCACACGTCGGGCTCGTCCCCACACAGCCGTTTCGCGCCGCCGCCGCCGCGGTGATGCTCGCCGGCGCGGTGGCCTGCGCGCTTGCTGCCATGTGGGTCTTCAGGCGACGCGACCTGACGGGACAGTAGGGAGCGGCGGTTCGTGCTTCAGAAGGTGACGGTCGGGCGCTGGGCGCTTGACTCATACGACGCGATCGCGCCGCCTGGGGTGATGGCCGAGCTGCGCGAGCACGCCCAGGCACTCCAGGGCGCGCGCATCCTGCACGTCAACGCAACCGCTTACGGCGGCGGCGTCTCAGAGCTGTTGCGCTCGAGCGTGCCATTGCTGCGCGACCTTGGTCTCGTCGTGGACTGGAAGGTGATCGGCGGCAACCCCGACTTCTTCCACGCCACCAAGGCGTTGCACAACGCTCTGCAGGGTGCGCCACGTCCGCTGAGCGAGGCCGAGCAGGCGGCCTACCGCGAGTGCAACGAGGAGAACGCCGCGACGCTCGACGGCGGCTACGACTTCATCGTCATTCACGACCCCCAGCCGGTCGGGTTGCTGCAGGCGCACGGCAAGGGTGAGGCGCGCTGGGTGTGGCGCTGTCACATCGACACGAGCGAGCCGAACCCCGACGCGTGGCGCTTTCTCGCGCCCTACCTAGAGGGATTCGACGCGGCCGTGTTCACGATGGGAGAGTTCGTGCCCCCCGGCCTGCCCGTGCAGCGCGTCGAGGTGATCGCACCCGCGATCGACCCGCTGAGCCCCAAGAACATCGACCTCGACCCCGCCGTGGCGAGCCAGATTCTCGACTGGATCGGCGTGGAGATCCCCGGACGGCTCGTCACGCAGGTCTCGCGCTTTGATGCTTGGAAGGACCCGCTCGGCGTGATCGACGCCTACCGGCTCGTGCGCGAGGAGATCGCAGAGCTGCAGCTCGCGCTCGTCGGCTCGATGGCGCTGGATGACCCCGAGGGCTGGGAGGTCTACCAGCAGGTATCGGACGCAGCCGAGCGCGACCCCATGATCCACATCTACACCAACCTCACGGGTGTCGGCAACGTCGAGGTCAACGCCTTCCAGCGCCTCTCGGAGGTGATCGTGCAGAAGTCGATCCGCGAGGGTTTCGGTCTCGTCGTCTCCGAGTCGCTGTGGAAGGGCACTCCCGTTGTCGCCGGTCGCGCAGGAGGCATTCCCTTGCAGATGCCAGCCGGTGTGGGAGGCCGGCTCGTGCAGAGCACCGAGGAGTGCGCCACGGCGATGCTCGAGCTGCTGCAGAACCGACAGCTGGCAGCAGAGCTCGGCCAGCGCGGACGCGAGCACGTGCGCGAGCATTTCTTGCTGCCGCGCTTGTTGATGCAGGAGCTGCGACTGCTCCGCTCGCTCGCGGGCAGCGAGTCAGCGCCATGCCCCGCGTCGCCTGCTCGGACATGAGCGAGCCTGCGCCGACGAGCGAGGTCGACGCAGAGCAGGCCGTCGATCTGCTGCTGCGCGATCTGCGTAGCTCCCGCGAGGGGCTCTCCACACGCGAGGCGCAGCGGCGTCTCGTGCAGTACGGTCCGAACGAGCTGCGCCACCGCGGCGGCTGGCGCTGGCCGGGTGAGCTCGCCCGGCAGCTGACCCACCCGCTCGCGTTGCTGCTGTGGCTCGCGGCGGGACTGTCGCTGGCGGTCGGCAGTCAGACCGTCGCGATCGCCGTGCTGCTCGTGATCGTCCTCAACGCCGCGTTCGCGTTCATACAGGAGCTCCAGGCCGGGCGCGCGGTCGAGGCGCTGGCCCGCTACATGCCCCAGCATGCCACGGTGCTGCGCGACAGAGCCCCGCAGGTCATCGAGGCCACCGGACTCATACCCGGAGACATCGTGGTGCTGGCCGAGGGAGATCGCATCGCCGCCGATATGCGGCTGCTCTCCGGTGCGCTCGAGGTCGACCTATCCACGCTGACGGGCGAGTCGGTGCCCGCGCTGCGCTCCGCCGAGCTGCAGGACTCAGACGTGCCACGCCTGGCTGCACGCGATCTAATCTTCAGCGGCACCAGCGCGACCGGGGGCGAGGCGCACGCGGTCGTGTTCGCGACCGGCATGCACACCGAGCTCGGACGGATCGCTGCTCTGTCCGAGCGCGTCAAGGCGCAGCCCAGCCCGCTCGAGCGCCAGGTGCGCCGCGTCGCGTGGCTGATCGCCGCGATCGCCGTCGGGATGGCCGTGGCGTTCGTGCCGCTCGCGATCTTCGGCGCCGGCCTCGCTGAAGGACAGCGTCGTGTTTGCCGTCGGCCTGCTTGCGGGGAACGTGCCCGAGGGTCTGCTGCCGGTGATCACACTCGCGCTCGCGGTCGCCGTGAGCCTGCTCGCACGCCGTGGCGCGCTCGTCAAGCGCCTGAGCGCCGTGGAGACGCTCGGCTCGACCGACGTGATCTGCACCGACAAGACCGGAACGCTCACCGAGAACAGGATGCGACCGGTGGCGGTGTGGACGCTGGCGGGAGCAGTGGAGCTCGATGACACGGCTGGGGCTTCGCCCGGCCCGCGTTCGCGCGCCGGTGGCGCGGGGCTCCCGGTCGGACGGGGCCCGGCGGAGCGCGCTCTCGGA
>DASUDH010000114.1:0-2467 GCA_036275675.1 Solirubrobacteraceae bacterium
CGATCTGGCCCTCCACGAGCGCCGACTGGGGCTCGTGGCCGATCGCGATGAACGCGCCTGTGATCGGGAGCTCGCGCTGCTCGCCGGTCTCGGTGTTCACCAGCTTGGCGACGCTCAGCGCGCCCTTCTCGCCGGACTCGAAACGCTCGACCGTGTAGGGGGTGAGCAGCTCGATGTTCTCCTGCTCGCGTGCCCGCTGCAACATGATCTTCGAGGCGCGGAACTCCTTGCGCCGGTGCACCACCGTGACCTTGCGCGCGAACTTCGACAGGAAGATCGCCTCCTCCATCGCCGAGTCGCCGCCGCCGACGATAATCGTCTGGGCGTCCCTGAAGAACGCTGCGTCGCATGTCGCGCAGTAGCTGACCCCACGACCGCTGAGCTCCTCCTCGCCGGGCACGGCGAGCTTCTTGTGCTCGGCCCCCATGGCGAGGATCACGGTGCGCGCGCGGTGCTCGCTGTCGCCGACCCACACGCTGTGCACCCCGCCCGGCTCCTCAGCAAGCTGCACCCTCTCGGCCTGATCGGTGAGCAGTTTCGCTCCGAAGCGCTCGGCCTGCTCGCGCAGCTTCGCCATCAAGTCCGGCCCCATGATCCCATCGGGAAACCCGGGGTAGTTCTCCACGTCGGTCGTCTGCTGCAACAGCCCGCCCCATGCGAAGCCCTCGACGACGAGCGGACTCAGATTCGCGCGCGAGGTGTACAGCGCAGCGGTGTAGCCGGCCGGGCCACTGCCGATGATGATCGTGTTCTCGATGTCCGTCACCTCGATGCCTCCAGTTCGCCGGCTGCGCCGGGCCAGCCGATAGTCGTTTGAGTCGCTTTACTTTGTATAGTATAGCCCTTCCAGCGGTTCACTGTGCGGCGCAGTTGGAAGTAGGCGATCGCGCCTGGAATGCTCGGCAGCCAGAACGACAGCAGCCTGTACACGAGCACCGCGATCAGCGCGAGGCTGCCGCTCACCCCGAACGCCACGAACGCGCCGATCATGCCGCCGTCCACGCCGCCGATCCCGCCGGGCAACGGCAGCAGGTTGGCGAGCATCCCCACGAAGAACGCCTCCACCAGCACGGCGGTGGGCGGCGCCTCGCCGAACGCGCGAAACGAGGCGTAGAGCACGCTGATGTTCAATCCCCACCAGGCCACCGTGCCGAGCATCGCCCAGTCCGGGTGGCGCAGCTTGTAGCCGGCGAAGCGCACCCCCCCCGACAGCGAGGCGGAGCCTGTCGCCAGGCCGCGCAACCAGCGCACGGGCGCGCGGTCGGCGCCGATCGAGTCGCCCAAGCGACGCTCGAGGTCGGGCGGCACGAACGCCACAGCCAACGCCGCGAGAATCGCTGTCGCGGCGACGATCGCGGGGCCGATCGTGATCGCGAAGGGGTGGGGTCCCGCGAACAGGCCCGTGTATAGCCCGACGCCGCATACGATCAAGGCGACCATGTAGACGCCGTACATCAACACGAGAAAGGCGACCATCCGCTCCGCCACCTCGCGGCGCCTCATGCCCGAGCGACGCAGAGCCCATGCGGTCACGGCAACACCGCCGGCGCCGCCCGCTGCGAACAGCCTCGTCGCCGCGAGACCCGCCATCGTGATGAGGTAGCTCTCGCGGAACGTGATACGCGAGCCCGGGGGCACGTGCACTCCCTGGAAGATGGCGATGTAGCTCGCCATCGCCGCCACCTGCAGCACAACCGCCACGGCGATCCACCACGAGTTGCCCTCGTTGAGCCTGTCCCATGTGTGGCTCACGCCGCCGAGCTGAGGCAGCACGAGGTAGAGGAACGCGAGCGCGGTCACGACGAACAGCGCGAACATCCACATGCTCCTGCGCGTGACCTGCACGCGCGGCATCTCCTCCTCACCGAACCCCGGACGGTCGACCAGCTCTGAGTCCCTCCCTCCTGCGCTCCTCGCGGCAGCCTTCCGCGCCCGCTCTGACCGCTCCGCCTCTTCGGCCGGACCCATCGTCATCTCCCGTCGTGAGCCACGGTCTCGAGCGTGGCAATCGCCCGTCCGACACGCCCCAGGACCGGGGTTGCGCCAGGAGCCGCGCGGCGCACCGCGGCCGTGAGTGCGGCGCCGGCGAGCAGGTCGACCACGTAGTGCTCGCCCAGGTAGACGAGCGCGAACCCGAGCGTGGCCGTGTAGCTCCAGCCCAGAGCGCCGGCCAGCGGCCCAGTCTCGGCCAGCAGCTGAGCGGCCATCATCGATGTGGCGAAGTGCAGCGACGGCATCGCGGCCAATGGATTGCCTCCAAGCACACTGTAAAGCGGACCCCAGCCGTCTTTCCAGAAGAACTCCCCATACTCCACCATCATTCGTCTCACGGCGATCGCCTGCGGGTCCCCGTCGGTCCTCGACGCCTCGAGCAGGCGCCCGTCGAAATCTCCGCCGCGGCCGGCCCGCGCGGCCGCGTACCACGGCGGAGCGGTCGGCACGATCCAGTAGACCGTCGCGCCGAGGT
>DASUDH010000115.1:0-4560 GCA_036275675.1 Solirubrobacteraceae bacterium
GTCCGTCTTTGCGCCCTACGAGGGCCCTTGCTACCGCTGCCTGTTCCGCGAGCCACCGCCCGCCGAGCTGGCGCCCTCCTGCGGCGCGAACGGGGTGCTCGGCGTGCTGCCGGGCACGATGGGCATGTTGCAGGCGACCGAGGTCGTGAAGCTGATCGCCGGCATCGGCGAGCCCGCGATCGGGCGCCTGCTCCTCTACGACGCGCTCGCCGCCACGCTCACGGAGGTCAAGGTCCATCGCGACCCCGACTGCCCGATCTGCTCGCGCCCGCCGGGCGATATCGCAGACGAGGAGATGGGCGTATTCCCCGACTACGAGGCATTCTGCGCCGCGGCCGGGTAGCCTGCCGCCGATGGCCACGATCAAGATCCCCCCGGTGCTGCGCCCGTCGGTCGGTGGCGAGCGCGAGGTGAACGCCTCCGGCGAGAACGTCGGCGAGCTCCTGCACGACCTCGCCGACAGCCATCCGGCGACCTTCACCCAGCTCTTCTCGGCGGACGGCGAGCTCAACCGCTACGTCAACGTCTACGTCAACGACGAGGACGTACGTGTGCTCGACGGCCTCGACACGGCCGTCTCCGACGGCGACACCGTCGTGATCCTGCCCGCCATGGCCGGCGGCTGCTGAGTCGTCCAAGTTCGCGCCCAGAGCTAAATATTCCGGCCGAGCGAACGACTATGTTCTCATGCCAATGAGAGCTGGTCGCGTTGCAGCTACCTTCCTCGGTCTCAGGCGCGCGGTGTGCCTTGCGCTACCGGCGCTCGTCGCCGGCGCCATGGCGGTCGCGCCGGCCGTCGCCGGCGCTTCGGCTCCCGAGTACTCGCTCTCGATCGTCGAGGGAGCGAACACGCAGCCCGAAGACCCGATCCTGCACGTCAGCGGCTACGTGCATCCAGACGCGGAAGTCGCCGTCTCGATCACTCGCAACGGCCTCGTCATAGTGAAGGACCACGGCAACAACGGCGTCTGGCTGTCGCAGGTGCCGCAGGTGGGCGACGTGGTCACGCTGGAATCCCCCGCCGGCGTCACCAGAGGGGCGGTCGTCTACGACGGCCTGCCATCCCTCGATCCCACGGTCTGCGCCGGCTCGACCAACTTCTCCGGCCAGCGCTCGGCGGGAGAGACCGTCGAAGGGGGCTACTACAGCGTGGTGCCCCACCCCTCCTACTTCGCCAGGCGCGACGGTGGCATGGCGCAGGTCCAGGCGCTCTCCGGACAGAGCTTCTCGGGCAGCTTCCTGACCCCACTGGCAGGCGGGGAGACCGTCTTCGCCGTCGAGTCCCTTGTCTCACCCCTCACCGGCGGGGCCACCTTCGCATACTCCAGCGAAAACGACCGCCCGGTTGGCGCCTGTCCCGTGCCTCCCTCGCCACCGCCTCCCCCGCCGCCACTGGCGCTCATGGGGTCGATCGCGAAGCTCCCGCGGACCACGATTCACGGGCTGATGCACTCCGGGTGGTCGAACCAGGTGACGATCAACCAGCCCGGAACGATCGTCGAGGATCTCTACCTGCACGAAGGCGCCCTGCCGGCGTTCGCCGCGGCGAGCAAGCACGCGGCGAGCGCGCGCAAGCACCATCGCCACAAGCCACCTGCGCCGCTGCTGGCGCGGGGCACCGCAAGCGCCACGGCAGCCGGCACGGTCACGGTCACGATGCGCCTCACCGCCACCGGCCGCCGCGTGCTCAGGCACGCGCGCAGCGCCAAAGTGGTGCTGATCGCGACGCTGCACGCCAACTCAGGCGCGAAGCTAACGCTCGAACGCCGTTCGCTCACGCTGCACCGTTAGGGTCTCGTCCTTCGGCTGGTGCGACCGCAGATGCCAGTCTCAGAGCGTCGTTGAAACACGGTCTTCGAACTGCGCTGGCATTGCTCTCGGCGATTGCCTGGTTGCAACCGCCGGCGGTCCTGCCGCTCCCCTCGAGGACCGGTGCCGACGGGCCGCCGCGGCCGTTCGGGGTCGAGCCCCCGGCGGGGACGCTCTCATCCCACACGGATCGCTCGCTCGGGCGGGCGCAGAACCACGCTCTGCTCTACGGCCCCTTTCCGCGCTCCGGGCTCGCGCGCGGGGTCTCCGACGGAGCGCTGATGTTGAGCGAGCACGCCGACGTTCGAGCGCTCACGATGAGCAGGATCCGCGCAATCGGAGGGAGCGTGGCTCGCATCCCAGTGAACTGGCGCAACTCCGTGGAAGCCACGCCGCCCGCAGGCTTTCAAGCGCGCGATCCGGCCAGTCCCGCCTACCATTTCCAGCGCCTCGACGCAGCTGTGCTCAGCGCCGCGGCCGCAGGTCTCGAGCCCCTGCTGGTCGTCAGCCATGCCCCGGCCTTCGCCGAAGCCCCTCACCGCTGGCGCTACGCGTATCTCGGTAGCTGGGCGCCCAGTCCCGCGGCCTTGGGGGAATTCGCGGCGGCCTTGGCCCGTCGCTACGACGGCGCCTTTCCCGATCCGCTTCATCCCGGCGCGGTCCTGCCGCGCGTACGGCTCCTGCAGGCGTGGAACGAGCCCAACCTCGCGCGCTACCTGGAGCCCCAATGGGTGGCGGGCGGTGGGCGCTGGAGCGCGTTCTCGCCGCTGCTCTACCGCCAGCTCTTGGACGGGTTCTACGCGGGCGTGAAGTCGGTCGAGCCAAGCGACACGGTGGTGGCCGCGGGCATCGCCCCCGAGGGCGAACCCGCGGGCGTGGGCGCGATGGCGCCGGTCACCTTCCTGGAAGGGCTGCTCTGCCTCGGCGCCGCCCGGGCAAGCTGCCCGCAGCGGCCACACCTGGACGTGCTCGCCTTCCATCCGCTGTCGGTCTACAACCCCGACGTCCCCGCGCTCTCCACGCTGGACGTGGCGGTCTCCGACATCGCCAAGGTCACGAGTCTACTGGCGCGGGCGGAGCGCCTGCACACGGTATTGCCCGCCGGCCACCGGCCGCTGTGGGTGACCGAGCTCAACTGGGAGAGCTCCCCGCCGACGTCCAAGGGCGTGCCCGACGGGTTGCAGGCCGCGTGGATCTCGCGTGCGCTGCACCGTCTGTGGGTGGCCGGCGTGAGGTTCGTCGACTGGGAGTTCCTGGTCGATTCTTACAGTGTGCCGCTGGCCCTGCCCAACGGCAGCCTGCAGCTCTACTCGCGACCGGCGGGGCTGTACGCCACGGGGCCGGGCGGCGACAGCGCGCTCGCGCGCCCCAAGCCCTTCCTGCGGGGCTTCACCCTGCCATTCGATCCACTGCGCGTGAACGCGCAGCAGGTGCGCGTATGGGCGCTGCTCGCGCACGGGCGCCAGCCCACCCTCTTGCAACGTCAGGGGCGCGGCGGGCGGTGGCAGACGATCGCCCATCTGCGCGCCGATCGCTATGGCGTGCTCAACCAACTCCTCCGATTGACCGGTGGAGAGCGTCTGCGGCTCCGCGCCGGGAGGCTCAGCTCGGCGCCGGGGTGGGTATCTCAGGCTCAAAGCTCTCTATGAGAGGGGCGCACGCGAGCCACGGCTACAACCACATCGACAATCTCGGCGTGGATTTCAGGCTGCTACAGAGCGAGCCTCGGTGGCGTCTGTGGCCGCCATGCCCGCGACCGGCACGTAGCTCATCGCGTGCTCGGCGAGCGCCGTGATCGTGAGGCTTGGGTTGACGCCGACATTCGCGGGTATTGCGGAGCCGTCGCACACGAGCAGGTTCTCGTAGCCGAACACGCGCTGGTGGGCGTCCACCACGCCGTGCTCGGGGTCTGAGCCGATCACCGCGCCGCCGAGGATGTGGGCGGTGGTGGGGATGTTCAGCATCGCCTCCATCACAGAGCTCTGCGCGACGCCGCCCGTGCGCTTGGCGAACCACTCGGCGGCCTGGTTGGCGACCGGGATGAACGTCGGGTTGGGACGCTCGGGGTCCTGCTCGGTGCTCAGCCACAGGGTTTTGAACGGCCCTTGTTTCGGGCGCAACGCCATCGCGTTGTCGAGCGTCTGCATCACGAGGATGATGATCGTGCGCCGCGACCAGTTCTTCGGGCGCAGCACCTGCGCGAAGCGCTTGGGGTGGCGCGCGATCTGGCCGAGCAGCTTCAGCGGGCGCGTCACGCGCGTGCCGTCGCCGGTGAGCAGCGTGTACAGGCGGCTCATCGAGTCGCCGTCATTCCCGTAGGTGACCGTCTCGATGTGCGTGTGCGGGTCGGGGTAGATACTCGAGGTGATCGCCACCCGCTTGACCAGGTTCTCCGGATAGTCCTCGGGCACCGTCACCGCGAGGATCGCCTCGCTGTTGGTGCGCACCAGCTCGCCAAGCCGGGAGGAGACGCGCGGCAGCGAGCCACCGAGGCGGCAGCGCTGGAGCAGGGTGTTCGTCCCGAGCGGGCCCGCCGACACCACCACGCCGCGCGCGCGATGCACCTGGCGTTCCCTGCGCACCCAGGCGCCGGAGGAGATGCTTTCCACCTCATAGCCATCGCCGCCGTCGCCCGCTCCGAGCGGGCGGATGTCGATGACGGTGCGTTCCGCGCTCACCCTCGCACCGCGCTTCTCGGCCAGGAAGAGGGAGTTCGTTACGAGTGTGTTCTTCGAGCCGTGGGGACCGCCC
>DASUDH010000116.1:0-3580 GCA_036275675.1 Solirubrobacteraceae bacterium
CGTGCTCGACACGGCGCTGGCCCTACAACTGCGCGCGGCGGGCGAGATCGTCGTGCCGGGGGCCCACGCGCTCGCGCAGGCGCTCGCCAACCGCGCCCGCGAGCACGTGGACACGCTGTGCGTCGGGCGCACGCACGGCGTGCACGCCGAGCCGACGACGTTCGGGGTGAAGCTCGCGGGCTTCGCCTTCGAGGCGTACCGCAACGCGCTGCGCCTGCGGCGCGCCTTCGAGCAGGCCGCCGTCGGCGCGGTCTCGGGCGCGGTCGGCACGTACGCCGCGACGAGTCCCGAGTTCGAGCGGCGCGTGCTCGACCGGCTGGGCTTGGCGCGCGAGCACGTCTCTACGCAGGTGGTCGCGCGCGACCGGCACGCCGAGCTGCTGCAGGCGATCGCGCTGGCGGGCGCGGGCATCGAGCGACTCGCAACCGAGATCCGCCACCTGCAGCGCACGGAGGTGCGCGAGGCCCAAGAGCCGTTCAGGGCCGGCCAGAAGGGCAGCTCGGCGATGCCGCACAAGCGCAACCCGATCAAGAGCGAGCAGCTCTGCGGCCTCGCGCGCGTGCTGCGCGGCAACGCGCAGGCGGCCCTGGAGAACGTCGCGCTGTGGCACGAGCGCGACATCTCGCACTCCTCGGTCGAGCGCGTGATCCTGCCCGACTCGACGATCCTGCTCGACTACCTCCAGCACCGCGCGATCGTGTTGGTGAAGGAGATGGACGTGGACGTCGAGCGGATGCGGGCGAACGTCGAGCTGACCCACGGCGCGCTCTTCTCCCAGCGCGTGCTGCTCGCGCTGGTCGAGGGCGGGATGGCGCGCAACGACGCCTACCGGATCGCCCAGGAGCTGGCGCAGCGCGCCTGGGACGAGGGCACGCCGCTGCGCGAGCTGCTCGCCGCAGACGAGCGCGCGGCCGGCCTCACCCTTACGGGCACAGGCGACCTCGACGCGATCTTCGACTACGCCCACTACACGCGCCGCGCAGCGGAGATCGTGGGCAGGCTCGACGAGATCGCCTGAGCTGCCGCCCCCGTTGCTAGCATCGCGCCACGTGACGATCGCCCTCGCCGATCTGCCCCTGATCGCCAGCGGGAAGGTGCGCGAGCTGTACGACCTCGACGACCGCCTGCTGATGGTCGCGAGCGACCGCATCTCCACTTACGACGCGGTCCATCCCACGCCGATCCCGGACAAGGGCAAGGTGCTCACGGGCCTGTCGGCCTTCTGGTTCGAGCATACGGAGCAGATCGTCGCCAACCACCTGATCTCGGCCACGGAGGGCGTGCCCGCCGAGGCGCGCGGGAGGGCGCTCGTGGTGCGCAAGCTGAAGATGCTCCCCGTCGAGTGCGTGGTGCGTGGATACATCACAGGCTCGGGCTGGAAGGACTACGAGGCGAGCGGGGCTGTGTCGGGGATCGAGCTGCCGGTGGGCCTGCGCGAGTCCGAGCGGCTGCCCGAGCCGATCTTCACGCCGAGCACGAAGGCGGAGACGGGCCACGACGAGGCGGTCGACTTCGAGCGCGCCGCCGAGCTGGTGGGCGACAGGGGGCTGATGGAACGCGTGCGGGACATCTCGATCGACCTGTACTCGTACGCGGCCGCGTACGCGCGCGAGCGCGGCGTGATCCTAGCCGACACCAAGTTCGAGCTGGGACTCGACGAGGACGGCGAACTGGTGGTGGGCGACGAGGTCTTGACACCGGACTCCTCGCGCTACTGGCCGGCGCAGGGGTATGAGCCGGGTAAGGGCCAGCCGAGCTTCGACAAGCAGTACGTGCGCGACTGGGCGGCGGGCAGCGGCTGGGACAAGAGACCGCCGGCGCCGGCGATCCCGGATGACGTCGTGGCGGGCACGCGCGCGCGCTACGTGGAGGCGTACGAGCTGATTACGGGCGAGCCGTTCGACGCGTGGCTTGCGCGCACAGAGCTGGCGGCCGGCAGCGCCGGGACTGTGGCCAGCGGCGGTGGTCCCACGGCCGGTGGCGATGAGATCGCGGCGGCGTGAGCGTGAGGGCGCGCGTGCTGATCCGCCCGAAGGCGGGCATCCTCGACCCGCAGGGCGAGGCCGTGCAGCGCGCGCTGCACGGCCTCGGGTTCGAGGGCGTGGCGAACGTGCACGTGGGGCGGCTGGTGGAGCTCGACGTGCAGGACGCGAGCCAGCTCGAGCCGATCTGCGAGAAGCTGCTCGCGAACCCGCTCATCGAGGACTACGAGATCGCCCTCGACGCGTAAGGGCGCTACACATATGTGCATGTGCCTGCTAATATGTGCATGTGCCACAGCTTACGCGCCGTACCCAGCTCCTGCTCGACGACGACCTGCACCGCCGCCTGCGAGAGACCGCCGACGCTCGCGGCATCTCGCTCGGGGCGCTGGTACGCGAGGCGATCGAAGAGAAGCTCTCGCGCGTCCAGGAGAGTCGCTCTGAGGCGTTCGCAAAGCTGCTCACCGCCGAGCCGATGCCCGTCGAGGACTGGTCCGCGATGAAGAAGCAGATGCTCGAAGACAGGTACGCGAGCGTGACGAAACTCTACGAGGACGACTGACTTCCCGGTGCGTCGCTTTCTGTTCGACACGAGCGTGTTCGTCTACGCGCTCGGAGGCGAGCATCCGTATCGCGATCCGTGTCGGGCGGTTATGAGCGACGGCGCGCGGGGACGTCTCGCCGCCGAGGCGAGCATCGAGCTGATTCACGAGTTCGCCTGTGTGAGGCTGAGGAGAGGCATGACTCGCCGGGCAGCCGCGGCGGACGCGCTCGACATCGCCGGCACCTCCCGGCTGCTCGCGGTCGAGACAAGCGACATCACCCGTGCCCTCGACCTGTGGTGCGAGCACGAGCGGCTGGACATGCGCGACGCGATCTTTGCGGCTCAAGCGCTTAACCGCGGCATCGACGCGATCCTTAGCCCCGATCGAGGCTTCGACGGCATCCCCGGGCTGGAGCGCATCGACCCGGCCGACGCCGGGGCGGTCGCCTCGTTGACGGTCCCGTGAAGTTCGGCGTTCTGCGCTTTCCCGGCTCTTGCGACGAGGTGGACGCACTGTACGCCGCGCGGCGTGTGGGCGACGCGGAGCTGCTGTGGCATGGCGAGCGCGACCTGAAGGGCGCGGACGCGATCGTGGTGCCGGGCGGCTTCTCCTACGGCGACTACCTGCGCGCGGGCGCGATCGCGCGCTTCTCGCCGGTCATGGAGTCCGTGATCGCGTTCGCGAACGGCGGCGGCTTGGTGCTCGGGATCTGCAACGGCTTCCAGGTGCTGTGCGAGGCGAGATTGCTGCCCGGGGCGCTGCTGCCGAACGCCAACCTGCGCTTCACGTTCAGGCAGGTGGACCTGGAGGTGGTGGAGGGCGAGACGGCGTTCACGGGTGCGTGTGGAGTGGATGGGGGGGGTCGGCCCTCAATCTTGAGCATCCCTGCTAAGCACTCGTGGGGCCGCTACTACGCCGACGAGCGGACGCTCGCGACCATGGAGAACAACCGCCAGGTCGTGCTGCGCTACGCACAGGGGGAGAACTTCAACGGCTCGACGGGCGACATCGCCGGCGTGAGCAACGAGCGGGGCAACGTGTTCGGCTTGATGC
>DASUDH010000117.1:0-19778 GCA_036275675.1 Solirubrobacteraceae bacterium
AGCGCGATCGCGGGGGCCGCTATCGAGAGCGTGAACGTCGCCGCGAGGAGAGCGGCGACACGGCGAGTTCGTGGCATTTGGTCAGGGCTCCGTTCGGATGAAGTTGACAGCAGGAGCGGTTCAGCCTAGCATATTCTTCATAAATAAGATCGACTTTGGTTTATTTATGAGGAAGGCCCGCTTTCCGGGCACCGCGACAAGCAGCCCACACACCCCGATCGACCGATACGACCCGAAACCCGATGACCCGAAAACCATCCCGGCCGACAGGCCCGCAGGGCTCCGAGACGCCCAGCGCCCGCTGCCCGGGCTGCCACGCGGTGCTCGTGGACGACCAGCGCTACTGCCTGGAGTGCGGTGCACGGCGCGGGAGACCGCGCCTCGACCTCACGGCCTTCTGGAAGGCGACGGCGAGCACGCCTCACGATCCCTCGGACGCTTTCGATGGGAACGCTCCATTCTCCCCAGGAGCAAGCGCGGCATCGTGGCTCGGCCCCGGGGCGCCGTCGCGCCGCGTGACGGGGGTGCTCGCCGCCGTGGTGCTCGCCGGCGGGATCGTCGTGGGCAGCTCGCTCGGGCCGGCGCCGGCCGCGTCGCTCGCGGGCAGCTCGACGATCGTCCAGCGTGCCCTAGCTGCGCTGGCGGCTCGATCAAGCGTCGGCTCGGCGAGCGCAAGCGCAAGCTCGACGCAGCCCGCCGAAAGCGCGGCGGCGGGCAACTCCTTGCCGACGCCCGCCCGGAAAGCCAAGGCGGCCTTCTCCACATCGAGCACATCGAACTCGCCCGCGAGCGAATCCGGCGGGAGCAGGACATCCTCCTCAAAGGAATCCTCATCTGAAGGCTCATCCTCGGAAGGGTCGGGCGAAGGCGCAAGGACAGCACCGGGCACGCCAGTGAAGCTGCCGCCAATCAAGCACGTCTGGCTGATCGCGCTCTCCGGGGAGAGCTTTGACGCGGCGCTCGCCCAATCGAAGAGCGACCCATATCTGGCGAAGCAGCTCGTACCGAAAGGCACGCTGCTGAGCGACTACGCACTTACGGCGAGCAGTGACCTGGCGAACGAGATCGCGCTGCTGTCGGGCCAAAGCGTGAACCTCGATACCGAACGAGACTGCCCCACCTATGCGGAGATGAATCCGCCGACGGTGAACACGAAGACCGGCCTCGCGGAGAGCATCGGGTGCGTATATCCACAAGGCGTCCAAACGCTCGCCGACGAGCTGACCGCCGCCGGACTGACATGGAAGGCGTACATGCAGGGCATGGGCTCTCCGTCGCCCGCCGCGAGCGCTCCACCCGAGCCGCCCGCCAGTGGAAGCCCGGCGCCCACACAGGCCGCCGCGCCCGGCGCGAGCACACCCGCGCAGACCCTCGACGCGGCCGTCACCTGCCGACATCCCGAAGCGGGCGCGGCCGACCCCAATGGTGCGCCCGCGCCGGGCGACCCCTACGTGACCTTCCGCAACCCGTTCGTGTACTTCCACTCCCTGCTCGACAACGGGTCGTGCGCAAGCGACGACGTCGACCTCAGCAATCTCGGCGGCGATCTGGCGACGCCCACCGCCACCCCCAACCTGAGCTGGATCGCGCCGTCGGCATGCGACGACGGCTCGGCCACCCCGTGTGCGCCGGGTGCCGCCGCGGGTATCGGGGCGGCGGACGGCTTCCTGAAGGAAGTGGTGCCCAAGATCCTCACCACCGCCGCCTACCGCGAGGGCGGGCTGATCGCGATCGTCCCCGACAGCCCGCCCTCCTCACCCGCGAGCGCCGCCGGCAAGCCCGCTGGCGCACTGCTGCTCTCGCCGTTCGTGCGCGCGGGCGCGAAGGTGAGCGAAAGCTTCAACGACTTCTCGCTCCTGAAGAGCCTCGCGCGGCTCTTCGGGGTGCTCCCCTTGGGCCATGCGAATGACCCCGGCGCAGTCTCGCTCGGCGCCACGGTCTACAGCACAACCAAGAAGGCGGCCCAGGCCGTACCACCACCGCGGAGCCACCGGCACCCGCACGTGGGCGGATGAAACCACCGCCCTCAAATACACAAACGACGAACGGAGACACCGTTGCACACACATCCACCAGTCCATCGCCGAGCATCGCTGTGGCTCTGCACCATCCTCGGCTCGATCGCCCTCTCCTGGGCGTTCGCTGCCGCGGGTCACGCCGAAGGAAATCCCAACGACTACCAGTGCACCGGCCACATCTCGGCTGGAGCGCCCGAAGTGGGGAGCACCGAACAACAGGTCCGCTACACGTTCTCCTGCGACGGCCCCATCACCGGCTACCAGCTCCAGTCGCAGATCCCGCTGTCCGGGTTCGGGGCGTCCTCGCTCGTGTCCAATCAAGCAAACGAAGCGCTGACAGACTCGTTCTCGTGCGGCGGTGAAGTGCCTGGATTCGCGATCAACTGCGTGGGCGCCACGAAGCTCCCGTTCGAGACGATTACAGGGCAGTTCGCGATCGGCGCCAAGCTGTGCGCCGAGCCGCGCGTGGACCCGCTGCTGACAGTCACCGACATATACCTCGAAAAGGGCGTCCCGACGCAGGCGATCTCGGGTCCGATCGACCTCGGCCGCCCGCACAACTGTCCCGCCGATTCCTACAAAGGCGGCACGCGACTCGATCCCGTGCCCCCTACAAAGACAAAGGCCAACAATCACAGGAAGGCGAAACGCAAAGGCAAGACAAAACACACCAAGGCACACAGGAAATAGAGCGAGTCACGGGCTGGGAGCGACGGGGGTCAACCACGTTCGGCACCGCACCTAGATTCGGACGAGGAAAAGCGCCGCGCACGGCCCGAGGCCCGCAGAGTCGCAGCGCAGACGGCTGGGCGGCGCCGCTGCCGCTTGTTGTCCGGAGCGGGCACGCGGCGGGCCGGTCCTCGGGCGCTTGCGCTTCGTCCAACGTGAGCGTGAGCGAGGATCTTGTTCGGACGCTCGCTCGTCTGGCAAGGCACAAGCGAGTCGAGCTGGCGGCTTTCGCCAGCACGAGCGTCCGCAGGCCCTCGCCGCTTCAGCATCGACACGAAGCCAACCGCTGAGCCCGAGATCACCGCGTGCTTGCCAGAGTGTACGGTGCTGTTAACCCAGCTGGATGGCGACCCGGGAGCCGCGTGGAAGCGTGGTCTCTGGACTGGGGTGTTGGCTTAGAACGACCGGTTTCCGCGTGGCGCTGGTGGGCCTTGCAATCTTGCCCAGCCCGCAATGTGCGCGGCGCAGCCGCTGCTCGGCGGCGCGCGGCGTCTGTCCCGCCAAGCGGGGCACGAAACAGCTGTCGGGTGATGGCAGCTGGATTTCGCTGACCTTTCCGCTTGTGGTGATGCGCCCGATTTTGTTTCCTGTGGCCGTAAGTAAGGTGAACAGCATGTCGTTGTGTGGGCCACGCACTATTTCATTCGGCTCACCATCGACTGCGAATTCCCTCAGATGCCCGTCCGGCGTGATCCGGCCGATCTCCGCACCAGAGGCTGAACTCGGGCGCTGCCTGTTGGACCCGCCGGCGGTAAACCACATATTACCGTCAGCGGCGAGCGCGATGTCGTCTGCCTGGACTCTAGGAGTCGTAAGCGCGAAGTAGCGGATATCGCCAGCGGGAGTGATCCGGCCGATCCTGCTGGTCCAAGGCTTTGGACCCCGAAGCTGGTCGGTGAACCAAAGCGCGTCGTCGCGACCCGCTGCGATCCCGAACGTTTCGCTGACCTGTTCGTGGACTTCGGGGAGCACGAACGTTGTGATCATCCCGCGCGGTGTGATGTGGCCGATCACTCCTCCGTGGAGGGTGCTCTCTGTGAACCACAGATTGCCGTCCGGTCCGGCCACGAGGTCGTTAGGTTCACTGTTTGGGCTCGGGATCTGGTATTCGCTGACGGCGCCGGTCGGGGTGATCCTGTCGATCTGGCCTCCATACACGCCGCTGACGCCAACGTCGCTACCGCCGTTGGTGAACCAGATGTTGCCGTCGGGCCCGGCGGTGATAGAACTAGGTCCCGGCAGTTCGGAGGATTCGAGGAGCGGACCGAAGCCAAGCAGTCCCGTAGAGGGGGCATGCGCGGGCGGCAGCGGCACTGTGAATTCAGTTAGCGCACCAGTCGAAGTGATGTGGCCGACCTTGCGGGCCGTGGTCTCGGTGAACCAGATCCCGCCACCGAGACCCAGCGACAGAGCGTCGCGTTCGTCTCTGGCAATGGGTGTCTTGAACCAGCTCACGGTGGCATTCGGGCGAATCTCGCCGATCTCGTTGGCAGCCGGGTCGGTGAACCAGAGATCCCTGTGGGGTGTCGAGAGGATCGAGCCCACTTCGGCCGACGCGACGGAAGCACACACCAGGCCAACCGCCAATGACAGGCAGGCCACGAGTCCTACCAGGGCAGGCAAGACGCGAGCATCTGCGTCCCACGTTGTGCAGGGAGAGGTGATCGTGGGGCTGGAGCAGCGCGTTCGCATTTCTCTTGGCGCAATCAACGCGCCCGACAGATCGCGACATGCTAGCGGCGCGCAGGCGCCTGCGGGCAGCAGCATCGAGGTCGCACGCTATGGACGCCCATGTCCTCCCGCCCGGCGCAGAGCATGTTCGGGTGCGCCAGCGTTCTATGCCTTTGAAGCCGCAGGTCCCGCGCGAGCGCGAGCCAGTCTTCGTAGGACTCGCGCATCCCGAGCATCACCGATAGCAGCACGCCCGGACGATGAGCGGCGCCCATCGTCCTGCTCTGCTGTCGCAAGCGAGCCGCCGCGCAGCGCACAGCCGGTTTTGTTGATCGCAGGGTGCGCTGCGCATATCGTCGTCTGCGATGTTGCCACGTCGGATTCTGCATGTCGAAACTAACCTCGGGCTGCGACCCGGGGGTGTTGAGCGGCTGGGCGCGGTCCTGCTCGCGCTGGGACTCGCCGAGCGGATAGACGCACCGGTCGCCCCTGCTGTGCACGCCCCAGCGTTCGACGACAGGCGCGACCCGGAGCTCGCAGCGCGCAACGTACGGGCTGCGGCCACGCTGGCGATCGAGCAGGCCGACCACGTCTGTCAGATCCTGGGCGCAGGCGAGTTCCCGGTCGTGCTGGGTGGAGACGACAGCGTCCTGTTGGGATGCCTGCTCGCGCTGCGGCGACTCGGCTCGACCGGACTGGTGCTGCTCGACGGTCACACCGACTTCTGGGACCTGCCCGACGGCACGGGCGAGCTGTCCGACAGCGACCTGTGGATCGCGACCGGTCACGGCCCCGACGTGATCTCAGACCTCGAGGGGCGCCGGCCCCTCGTGCCCGCCCGGGCATGCGTCGTCTACGGGCATCGCGATCGCGCCCTGCAACTGCGCGACGGCAGCCGGGACGTCTACCGCGAGCCGATGCTCGTCCGTAACCTGGCCGAGCTTCGCGCTGTCGGCGTCGAGGATGCCGCCAACCACGCGGCGGCCTTCCTAACCGCCAAGAGCCCCGACAGGGTGTGGCTTCACCTCGACGCCGACTGCCTCGACGACGAGTTGATGCCAGCGGTCGACTGGCGTCTGGATGGCGGCCTGACGCCGAGCGAGGTGGTCGGCCTTGCCCGTCCGCTGGTGAGCAGCGGGCTGATCGCGGGCATGGACGTCACCATCTACAACCCAAGCCTGGACACAGACGATCACGCAGCTGGCCGCGTGCTGCTCGACGTCGTAAACGCGATACTCGCCTAACGATCTCAGCTGACGACCCGGAGTTCGTCCCAAATGAGCCTGCTGAACGTCACTGAGACGCTCGCTTGCGACACGGAGCAGCAGCTACGGCGCTTCCGCGTTCCTACCAGTATGAAGAGGCATTCGTGGACATCTCAGGTCGATGAGCGCTTGCGTGGTGCCGCTTGCTTCGGCCGCTTGCGGCCCCGCTCCGCTCGAAGGGCGCCGCTCGCAGGCGTGTAGATGCTCTCGTGGCCATCGTCCCAGCGGATCCGATAGCGAGGCGAGGGATCGCCTCGGAGCACCTCTTCAACGACACCCGAGCGGGGTCGGCGATCCGTTGACTCAGACTCCGCTACGACGCGCTTGCCGACCTCAAAGGCCATCGTCACCCTCATCGCTCATGCTCGCCGCGGAACGTTTCACCTACCCCAGCGTAGCGAGCGAGCGACACGAATCTCAAGCGCCTACGCGCCCGCGGGCGCGACATTCTCGAAGATGGCGGATATCCCCTGACCACCCCCGATGCACATGCTCTCGAGCCCGTAGCGCCCACCACGACGGCGCAACTCGCGCAGCAAAGTGGTCAGGATTCTCGCGCCCGTCGCTCCGACGGGGTGGCCGAGCGAGATGCCCGACCCGTGTACGTTGACGCGCTCCAGCCCGTCGGGCAGATCCCACTCGCGCAGGACCGCGAGCGCCTGCACCGCAAACGCCTCGTTGAGCTCGACGAGGTCCATGTCGTCCATCCTCAGCCCGGCTCGCTCGAGCGCCCGCCGAGTCGACGGGACGGGACCGATGCCCATGCCCGCCGGCGCCACACCCGCGACCGCCCACGACACCAGACGCGCGAACGGCTGCAACCCGAGCTCTGCCGCCTTCTCGGGGTGGGTGACGATGCACACCGCCGCGGCGTCGTTCTGGCCGCTCGCGTTGCCGGCCGTTACGGTCGCCGCGGGATCGGTGCGCGCCATCAGCGGCCGCAGGGCGGCGAGCCGCTCGAGCGTCGTGTCCGCACGCGGGTGCTCGTCCTGGTCGATCAGCCGCTCGCCCCCACGGCCCTCGACGGTCACGGGGACGACCTCCTGGGCGAACGTGCCGCTCTCCTGAGCGGCGAGCGCCCGGTGGTGCGAGCGCAACGCGAACTCGTCCTGCTCGGAGCGCGAGATCCCGTACTGCCGGCGCAGGTTCTCCGCGGTCTCGATCATGCCCCCCGGCACCGGATGGTGGATGCCGCCGGCCGTCACCCGTGGCCGCGCCAACCGATCCTCCAACATCACGCCGCCACCCTTGACGCCCCAGCGCAGACCCATCGCATAGAACTCGGCCTGACTCATGCTCTCGGCGCCCCCCGCGAGAACGAGATTCGCCACCCCGGTCTGGACCTCCATGCAACCAAGCACGACCGCCTGCAGGCCAGAACCACAGCGCCGGTCGAGCTGAAACCCCGGCACCTCGATCGGCAGACCGGCGTCCAGCGCGGCCACCCGGCCGATCGCCGGCGCCTCGCCGTTCGGATAGCACTGACCGAGGATCACATCGTCGATCTCCAGGGGTGGCAACGATGTCCGCCGCAGCAGCTCCCTGATCACCGTGGCGGCCAGCTCTGTAGGGGGCAGATCGCGGAAGACACCCCCGAAACCGCCCACGGCGGTTCTCAGTGGCTCACAGATCACGGCATCGCGCACAACCGCAGAGCCTGCCACAAATCGCACGCCCATAGGTGGCCTAAGTCAGCCGCAGCAAGCTCCAGTTGCCGCCGGTAGCAGGTGTGGTGATTGGTTGCCAGTGCCCTGTATAGAGATTGCAGCCTGGGGCTCGGGCGCGACAACGAGTGGGGTGGCCAGGACCTGGGAAGGGCGCTTGACGTCGAACGGCACGGGCGCGCGATCGCCCCGCCACCCTGACCAAAGACGCTCGCCGTCTCTCCACACCGGAGCAACGGCGTGCTACGCTGTGCGACATGCGAACCGTCACACACCGCGAGATGCGAAACCAGAGCGGTGAAATCCTGCGTAAGGTCGCTGATGGGGAGACGATCCAGGTCACCAATCATGGCCGGGTTACGGCGCTGATCGTTCCCCCGGGCACCGATACGCTCGCGGACCTCGTATCGCGAGGGCAGGTGCGGGTGGCGCGACAGCCGCTCTCTAGCTTGCGATCGGTCGTCCGACGCAAGAGCACCGCCTCAAGCCAGGCTATCGTGGCCGACGTCCGCGGCCGCTGGTGACGATCGCCTACCTGGACACCTCAGCCGCCATGAAGCTCGTCCTCGACGAGCCGCAATCCGACGCGCTGACCACGGAGCTGGCCGCGCGGGACGACCGGCGGCTCGTCTCCTCATGGTTGCTGCACACTGAGATGCACTGCGCCACAGGGCGCCACCCTCAAGACGTCGACCTCGACGCGGTGCGGGCCGTGCTCGATTCCGTGAACCTAATCGACCTCACACGCGGGGACCTGCTCGCAGCCGGCACCCACGTGCCGCTGCGATCCAACGACGCCATCCACCTAGCCGTCGCACTCAGGGTCGGCGCGGATGAGATCGTCACCTACGACGCGGAGCTTGTTGAGCAGGCGAGCGCTGCCGGCTTGCCCGTGCTGTCACCGGGAACCGCCTCGCACCAATGACCGCCTCGCCCAATGCGCGCTGGGTTCAGCGGCGGACGGCGACGTGGCTGGTGCGGCTTTCGTGGCTTAGGAACGGGTAGCTGCCATTGCGCACGGCGATCGCGCGGAACACCCACCTCGTGCCTGGTTCCAGAGTGAAGGCGTAGCGGTACTATGCAGGGTCTCGCTTAGGTGGATCGTGGTCGTGGTGCGGGGGAACGCGATCGAGATGTCCGCTTGCTGACGCGAAGCGGAGGTTCGCCGGATCTCATCCGAGACTCAGCCTTTGCGGCGATACATCTGCGCCTCCTCATCGAGAGCACGGGCGCCGGCAAGGTCCCCCTGCGCCTGAAGTACCTCAGCAAGGTTGCTCATGCTGCCTATCGTGTCCGGGTGTTCATCGCCGAGCACCCGTCGGCGTTCCGCCAGTGCGTGTACGTGGAGCTTCCGCGCGTTGGCGAGATGCCCCTGCGCACGAAGCGTCTCAGCGAGGTTGTTAATACACGTCAGGGTACCGGGGTGACCGTCGCCGACCGCCCGCCTGGAGGCTTCCAGTGCCTCCTGCTGGAGGGCGCGCGCACCAGACAGATCCCCTTGCGCATGCAGCGTCTCAGCGAGGTTGTTAATACACGTCAGGGTGTGAGGATGCTCATCTTTGAGCACCCGTCGAGACGTCTGTAGTGCCTCTTCCTGAAGAGTGTGCGCGCCAGCGAGATCACCCTGCGCGTACATTGTCAGCGCAAGGTTGCTGATGCTGATCAGCGTGCTGAGATGCTCGTCGCCGAGTACCCGACGGCGCGCCTCCAGGGCCGGTTCCTGGAGGGCACGTGCACCAGACAGGTCCCCCTCTGTAAACAACGCCTCGGCGACGAAGCTCATGCTTTCGAGCGTGCGGGGATCTTTGTCACCGAGCTTGCGTGAGCGGGTGATTAGCACTCGTTCGTGGAGGGCCCGCGCGCCAGCTGGGTCTCCCTGCGCGTACAACGTTCGAGCGATGTTGCTGATGCTAATCAGCATGTTTGGATCGTCATAGCTGAGAATCGGTAGAGATATTTGCAGCACCCTTTCGTTCATTGCACGCGCCGCCGCATACTCGCCACGCTGAAATGCGTAGTTGCCCACGCCGGAGAGCAGCATGGCGGTCAGGGTCGGCTCCTCGGGGAGCACCGACGACGCTGGCTGTGCCAAATGACGCGCGTGTGCGGCGATACTCGCCAACGCGACATCACCCTCTTGAGTCCAAACCGCTCTGAAGGCGTCGCTCAGGACCATAGCCGTTGCTCGCCTGAGTGTGGCCAAGCGCTCGTGCTCAGCGACCTTAGTTGTATGTCTCATCGTTCGACTGACCAGCGCGTGCACCTGCATCGCGTCTCGCGCACCAGTCAGATGCTCGACCAGGGAGTGGCGAGTAGTTTGGGCCACTGCACGAGCGGTTCTGCGCATCGCTGCGCGCTCATCCAGCTGGTCAGCCTTGGTGAGGATCGTCCTGATGAGCTGGGGAGAGATAGGGTCTGCCGCAAGCAGGCTGGCAATCAGCAGCAGCTCGCGACCCTCGCTGTCGAGCTGATTTATGCTGCGCAGCAGCGTCGCCGCGATACTCTTATGGTGAGCGGTCGGCAGCTCGTCAACGAGCTCAGCTGCGAGCTCGAGCTCATCCTCGTCAAGCAAAGCCAGCGCCGCACGGTAGTCGCTGATCGAGCGAAGCTCGGCCTCGTTGCCGAGCGCGCTGGCAGCCAACGTGATCGCCAAAGGATGACCGGCCAGGTCGGTGACGATCCCGCGCGCAGCCTCCTCCTCGTCCTCGCCGATCGGGTGCCGATAGCGAGTCAGCAACTCAAGGCCCTCGTCGGGTGCCAGGCCGGCGAGAGGAACCTGGTAGGCAAGGCTGCCGTAGGCGGTGCAGCGTGTCGTAAAGAGGGTCTTTGCGTTGGGGTGCAGCGCAAACCACTCGTGTACCTGCACGGGAGCAAGACCCTCGGGTAGATCATCGACCACCCACAGACACAACCCATCAGCGTCAGCGATCTTTGAGCGCACGAACGCTTCGATCTGTCCTTGAGTGGCGTTCTGCACGTCCGGGTGAAGATGCTGAGTAGCGATGAGGCGCAGCTGGTCGCTACGGACAGCGTTCACCATCACAGCACTTTTGCCATCTTGCTCCTGTGTGTCGCGCAGGTTGCTGGCGCGTAGCCAGTAGATCCCTCCCGGGTAGCCTGCGGCGAAGCGCAATGCGTACTCCTGGGCCAGGAGCGTCTTGCCGACCCCCCCAATGCCTACGAGCTGCGCGGCGCCTGGATCCGCGACGCCGGTGGTCAACGTCGCCTCACCCGCACACACCGCCGAATGCACCCGCCACAGATCGGCAAAGCGCCCCACGAACCCTGGTGAGTCGAACAGTGGAAAGCCAAAGTGGGGAGGCACGAGAGCGTGCCCGCCACCCAACGGAAGGTGGTTGATGTGCTCCAGGTGTTTAGCGATCATGTCGGCCAGCTCAGCCCAGCACCCTGGATTGCTGGATGGGATCGCAATCCGCGCGTCGCGCAACTCCACCGGCTGGATGTGCTCGGCGACCGAACCACCCCGCTCATCGCGCTCGGGGTTGACGACCAGCACCCGCTCACGCGGGTCATCCAAGCGCTGCGCCGCCAAGAACGCGGCCATCAGCTCCCACTGGCACGCGGGTCGTGTTGGATAGACCGCCGAGTAGAAGGCCAGCAGCACCCGCGAGCGCGCCACCCCATCACGCACACGGGCGGTGATCCCCTCGAAGTGCTCGATGTCATTCTCGTCGCGGAACACCCGCAGCTTCCGCGCCTCTAGCGCGGCGTACAACTCATCTACGCGCGCACGATCCCCGCGGGCGTAGCTGAGAAACACGTCATACACGACATCCAGCGCCACCTTCACCACCCCGCCTTCCGGCCGCCAACATACGATGAACCGCCTCAAGAGGAATCCTAGAGGCGTACTCTTGAGATGGGCAGAAGCCAAGACGAGCAGGTCATGGCCTTGCCTCCCGGATGCGTCAGAGCTGCAAGCGGTACTTCAGTCGCTGGTCAGCCAGCGTCTCGCTTCAGGTGTGCTGCCGGACCTCTGTCACTTTGCGCGCGCGCACGCCTCCAGGATCCTCTGCCTCGCTCTCATTTACCTGGACGGCAAAGTGCCAAAGGCCGGTCCAGTATTCGTCAACGAATCTCTGAATTGCCTGCGGTTCGTCGATCCAGATGCCGGACTCCTCGTTGTAGCCGGGGTACAGGTTGTCCGAGCCGATGTAGCAGAGCGTGTCGTCGACGACCACGAGCTTGGAGTGGTTGGCGTGGGGGGGCAGGCCCTCAGAGGTGTTATCGACTCTGCGGTATTCCACCCGCTTCGAGACAATATCTGAAATGCTGCCGAGTGGCTTGATGTAGCCCATCAAGCTCATGCCGGTCATAAGCGAGATCAGCTTCTGACGGAATTCGGTGGGGGTGATCGGATCCTCGTATCCCGTTGCTTCGCTTGGCGCGGAGCACACGATCTGTACCGTGCCGGGAACGTTCGGGTTTTGGCTGAAGGTTGCAAGCGCATTGCCGAGCGCGCTAAGAGTGTCAAACGGCCAAATGTAGCCGTCCCAGCTCGTGCCGAGCATCTCGTTGATCCTGGCGACGAGATCCTTGTAACTCTGCGGCCCGTAATGGACCAAATCGTCCATGACGAGCGCCTGCTGGCTGAGGCGCAGATGGCTCTGGGCACGGCAGATCGCGTAGTTGCGGGCGTAGCGGCTTGCCCACGCAGCCGGGTTGATGCTGATGCCCAACTTGCGCAGCTCGTCGCGCAAATTCTCGTCGGTGACCGCATTGACCACGGACGCAGTCAACTTGTCGTCCTGGTTCTTCTCCGCCAGGACGGCAATCACGTTAACGATAAAGTCCCGTATACCGTCTACGACCTGGAGCGGATAGCCTGTCTGTGAGGGCCAGTTCCCGATGCGGCTAACGGTCAGTGCAGGGGTAGAGCCGCTGTTCGTCGGGAAGTCGGTCAGGAGCGGCGCCTTGTTCGACGGTTCGAACTTGGACAGGTCGTTCGTGTAGTTGCCGTAACTGCACGAGTACGTATCTGTCTTGGGAATATCACTCAGATACCCCCACAGGTAATTTGCATATTTGTGCGCGTCGATCGCAGCGTCGCCGCCCATCCTCATCGAGAGGTCGAACAGGACCGTTTCACCCTGGCTATACTCGGACCAGTAGTTGCCACCGCCGGTCACCAGCTGACTGCCGTTGAGCGCGAATATCTTGGCGTGATTCCAGCTCGTCGGCTTCACCAGCTGCGGGAATGTCGCCCAGTCAGGCAAACCGGCAAACAAGCGCTTAACCTCAGATTGATAATCGGTAGGCAAAACCCCCGCGATCCAGCTGTGAACCGCTTCGACCAACCTATCCGGAGAGAAACCATCGAGTTGCGCGCTGAGCTGGAACGAAGGCACGAAGTTGCCGTAGAAGACATGCGCGCTAAACCCGCCTGTCTTATAGAGCTCGCTCATGAAACCGGAGTCTTGCGGTGGCCTCCGTTCGGTGTCTCCCACCAAGTAGCGGATCACGGGCGTCCCGCCTGAGGATCCTGATTTGATGAAGTCGACGATGCTCTTGATGATCGGTTCGAAGAACCGGACCGTCCCCCCTTGTCCTTGGTCAGCGAGGTGCAGGATGTCGATGTAGCACGGGTCCTGAGGCGTTGCGTCGTTGATGGCTTGAGAGATGGCGCCCTGCAGCGGGCTCGGGCTGGGTGGTGGGAGAGAGCTCGACCACTTCCCGTAGGGCATAAACACCCACCATTGCTCTGGGAGCGTGTTGTGTGGCGCTAAGTTGTACGAGATGCCTCGGAAAGCGCCAGACGGATCCAAGGCGCTCAACGCCGCGTCGAGCACATCCAGTTTGAGCGGTGCTGTCTCAGTCGCTATCACTACGCCTCGATCGCATCTGTGCTCTCGCCTGGCACGACACCCCGAGCGCGACTCCGCGATGGTACTTTGCGCTCGCCGTCACCGGCCGATCCGATCAGCGCATTGTGCAAGTCCTCTTCGCTTGGCATCTGCTGGCACGACATACCAGAGCAAGTATCCCCCCTGCGACCCACCGTGTCAAGAGTACCGATAGTCAGGAAAAGCCCGTTTATACGAACAGACTGCTGCCAGTCGTCATGCCACCTCGTCTTAGCCGGGCCGCACGAGCGCGGCGAGCGTGAGACCCGATCCGCGTCTCGATGTAATGCCGAACAACGTACTTGTGCCAAAGATTGGACTAGCTGATAAGCTGCCTCCTCCACAGCCACGAGAACGAGGTGATCAGCATGCCCAAGGCTAACGCTGCTATCGAACTGCCAGCTCCAGTTCCGGTCCCGGGTCGGGACATGCCGACCAAGAGCAAGGACGAGCGGAGGCTCTTCGCAAGGATCACAAGGGAGACCCCTCGTGACGAAAAGGCCGAGAAGGCGTTCGTCGCAACGAGGGCTCACATGATCCGGACGCATCCGAGGCTTGACCAGACTGAGCGCGCACCGGCATTTGCGGAGTTGGTCGAGCGCGTCGGACACGACACCGTTGCCGCGGCGGAGAACAGGAAGACAGCACCGGTCCCCGGGGGAGTCGGGTATGGCATCTTCTACACCACGGCGTTCAAGAGCGCTTTTGACGGCGGCACGTCATTTTATTTCGAGATCGTGTGCCCGAGTCCCCCTGGGGGGAACGTCAACACGTGGCTCTATCTCACCGGCATGAACAGAGCTAGCAGAGGGATCGAGGCCTTCGTGTCTTACTACGCACAGGAAAACTTCCACTTCAAGGTGTTCGACTGGGCACGTGCCGATCACTGGCAGATTGACTGCCCGTTCGCTAACCTAAGCAACTACCTTGGCTCAGTCGTGGCCCACGGCTCCTCATACCAAGTGTTGGGCGTATGGAACAGCACATTCCAGATCTCCTCCACCCAATGGCGGAACGAGGCATGGCTATGGAACCGCTCCGCGAATCGTTGGGATCTGATCTACCGCTACGATTACGTAGGCACACAGGCCGAACAGACCGGTGGGTGGATCGGCTCCTGGGCGCCGATCGTAGAGACGTTCCAGAGCCCCTACTTCTGCACCAAGCCCATGGGGGCCCTCAACACAATGCTAATCAGCCGAAACGCCAGCGGCACATGGGGATCGTGGCAGCTCCTGAGCGCGGCCAACAGCTACGTGCGCACGGACAACGTCGGCTTCCACCCAGTCTTCCTCGACCCGAACTATGCCCTCGTCGTCCACAGCTGATCGGATGAGCCCAGAGCCTCCCGTCCCGTCTCACGATCCCTCGCCCGACTCCGTCGAGTTGATCGATCGCGAGACCGGCGAGCCGGTGCCCTCAGCGGACATGCGTGAGGAGTTCGCTCGTCTGTCAGCGAGCGCTGACCCAGAGGCCGAGCGAGCGTTCATCGAAAGCAAGCTTGACATGATCCGCACCCATCCGATCCTGTCAGCAGCGGATAGGGAGGCAGCGATCGCGGAGCTCAGGGAGAAGCTCCGGAGACCTCCGGGTCCCACAGGACCGGAGCGGTGAGGTGGTGTGATCCGCTGGTTGTGACTGCCTTTTTCTTACTTCTGTCCGATGGCTTGTAGTATTTTTTCTCCGTGTTTTGTTAGCGACCATGCTCGTGGTTGGCCTTTGAGTGGTTCTGTGTCGGTGTTTTTGATTAGGCCGTGGTGCTTGTGGCGCGACCCCGTAGGTCCAGACCAGGTGGACCAATGAACGGGGTCCGGTCACTCGATCTCCTCCGGGGGTAAAGTCGGGGACGGACCCCAGCCGCTCCGGTGCCTGTGGTCGGCATCATCGCAGTGCGATGATGCCGATGAGCGCGGCCGTGCCGACGAGGGCGGGCTCGGGCAGCTTGAGGCGGCGCTGGAGTAGCAGCGCGAGCGCGACGAGCGCAATGGCGACCGATGCGCCTGTGGCGATGACCTGTTGGCCGATGACGATGGCCGCGCCAGCTATCGCGCCGGCTGCGGCGGCAGTGGCGCCCTTAATGAAGCCCAGCAGGCGCGGGTGCTCGCCGTGGCGGAGCAGCAATGGGCCGGGAACGATCACGAACAGGTAGACGGGCAGGAACACGGCGGCGGTGGCAAGCAGTGCGCCGACGATACCGCCAACGATGTAGCCGGCGAAGGTCGCCATGATGACGACGGGGCCGGGGCTGATGAGTCCCATTGCGACGGCATCCACGAACTGCTGTTCAGTCAGCCAGTGGTGGTCATGCACGAGGCCCTGGTGCAGGAACGGCACGATCGCAAGTCCTGAGCCGAACGTGAACGCGCTCGCCTTGGCGAAGAACAGCGACATGGACCCGAGCAGCGAGCTTGAGCCCGTCCACGAGAAGCCCTTGACTGCGGCGAGCAGTCCCGTGGGTGTGAAACTGGCCGCAGAGGGCGGTTGCGGGCGCGGCAGCCCACCACCGTAGTAGACGATGCCGAAGGCGCCAGCGGCGAGGAACAGCCAGACGATCTCGGTCTTGGCGACCGCCGTGACGGCGCACACGACACCCGCGATGACCCATAGCAGCGGGTCGGTCTTGTTGGTCGTGCGCGCGAGCTTGTACGCGGCGATAGCGATGATCGCCAGCACCGCCGGGCCAACGCCGAGGAAAACCTCATGCACGACCGAGAGACCCTGATACTTTGCGTAGAGGACAGCGACGGCGGTCACCAGCAGGCACGGCGGCCCAACAAACGGGATAGCGACGGCCGCCGCGCCGAGCACACCGGCCTGTAGATAGCCGAACCACATCGCTAGCTGCGCCGCGAGCGGTCCCGGCATCGTCTGTGCGAGCGCGAGACCTTGATGGTACTCCGTCTCGGTGAACCAGCCCCGTTGCTCAACGAGGTCGCGCTGCATGTAGCCCACTAGCGCGATCGGCCCGCCGAACCCGGACGTGCCGAGCTTCAGGAAATAGCAGAATAGGCCGACGAGCGTCCTGGGCGAGACGGGGCTCGCTGGCTGAGAGGGCATCGGGGGCGATGGTGCGTTCTGCATCAGTGGTCGTGGGGGTGATGCTCGTGGCCGCGGACGGTGCGCCACGACTGCCACGTGATGCGCGCGATGACGAGCGTGATCGCCAAGCCGATCAGCGGGTCGGCGATCGGAGCGCCGAGCGCGACTACGACCGCTGAGGCGACCACTGCGAGGCTCACATAGGCGTCCGCGCGTGCGTGGTGTCCGTCAGCGATCAGCGCCGGGCTGTTCAACCTGTCTCCCGCGCATGGCGGTGGCTATGCAGACGCCCGCCGTGGCGATGCAGAAAGGGTTCGACGGTCTCAGCCATGAGCGGAACGTAACACGTAGGGGCACCTCCGCTGCACCTACGAGATCAACACGACCTACCCAGATTCCTGGCCACGCCACCCGGACGCTGACCGTGTACGGCCGCGCTTACCACGTATTCGTGGGGCGCGCGCTGGCGTGCCTCCTCCGAAGCTGAGGTCGTAGCGAGCCCCCCGCTCTACAAAGAACCGCTCCGGGGGCGTCTGGCCCTTTCTGGATCTCGGGAGCGCTCCTACAGTGTCAACCGCCGGACGGCGGTTGACACTGTAACTTCTACCAGCCGACCCTAGTCTTTATTGCTCGCAGGACTGGCCGGCGCGTGGAAGACGATCCTGCGGATCGTGGTTTCAGCGGTGAATCCGCTCTGGTTGCACTTCTTGGCCAGAGCGGTGATCTTGCCGTTCAGATGCACCCGGTCGCTCTTCGCGAGGTCGTCCAGGCCGACGCTGCCGTCGTTGTTTGTGTCCGTGAGGCCAAACGTCACGTGGACGTTCATGACCTTGTAGATGACCGTTTTGCCATTGTCGGCGGCTGCATGATGGTTGGTGCGCGTGACTTCGACTTCCACTTCGCCGCTGTAGGTGCCGTCGGCGTTCTTTGTCAGCGTCTGCTTGACGAGCGTGCCGCTCGCGACGTAGCCGACCTTGTGCAGCGCGCACTTGTGCGACTGACCGGGATGGCTGGGCTTGCCGTTTCCTTTGCCTTTGTCACCGGGATTGAAGCCGCCCGACCCTTTGTCGCTTTTGTTGGCGTGCGAGTTGCGATGGGCGCCGCCCGGGCTGTTGGTGTTGTTGGGCGTCGTGCTCGGTGGCCCGACGGGGGTTGTGCTGGGCGCGTGGTCCGTGCCGGCGTTGGACGGCGCCTGGCTCGGCAGCGCCCATGCCGGAGTGCTCATCAGAGCCGCGGCCGATGCGGCGAGCAGAGTCTTGCGGACGATCATTCGATGCCTCCTTGGGTGGGCTTGCTCATGTCGCTTGAACTTGTCCGGGACGAGCGGCTGCGCACCGCTGAGCCCTATTCCATTGGTGAAACGCTCCGCGCGAGCGAAGGTCAGGTGCTACCGCTCGACCTGCTTGGCCGGTGGACCTGGCGTGAGCGTCTGTCCGGGAGCCGCGCCTGCTCGCCCGGCTCCGCTCGACGTCCCGCCAGCCCGAGCTTCGTGGGGGGCTTCATGGGGCTGGGGCGCGTGAGCTCCCTGTACGGCGCCTTTGCTGTTCGCACCGGACGGCTCGGTGGGCTTTCCGCCATGCGAGCCCCGAGGTCGTGGCGAGCTCGATGGATGAGCGGGCTTAGTGGCATGATGACGGGCGGGCGCGGATCGCTTCGGTGAAGACCCACCGTGCGCGCGGCGTTGGCCGCGACTCGCGGTCCTGTGGGGGACACTGCTCCCCGTGCCGTGAGATCCGACGGTCTTGGCGCTGTGCGAATGTCCCGGCGTGCGACCCGCACCGGACCGCGCCCCACCCGACACCAGCGCCTGTCCAGGTGCTGCTTCAGAGCCGCTGATCGACCCGGACGCCGCTGACGAGCGGCCTCTCGTCGAGGCGACTGTCGAGGTGCTCGACGTCGAGGAGCCGGAGCTCACGAGCGTCTCCGTGTCGTTCGAACGCGCGTGATTGCGCCCGGACGCAGAGATCGCGTTTGGGTGCGCGCTCCCTCCGTTGCCGGCCGTCAAGTGGAGCGTCCCGGCGGTTGCCGCCGCCATCACGGCGACACCAGTGAGCCCCTTGGCCACGAGCGACGCCGCGACATGGCCGCCGAGCCCGGATCCGGCAGTCACGCTCGCGCCGGCGGCGTGACCGCCGCTGCCCCCATGGGCCAGCAGTCGGGTCAACGTGGCGCTCGCCAAGGTCGCGGGCAGCGGGGGCGCGAGCGCGCGCAGGTCGGCGCCGCGCCTCTCGATCAGCGCTTGGAAGTCTCGGCAGCCCGCGCAATCGCGCAGGTGGGCGCGCAGCCCGCGTCCGCGCAGCACACGTCCATCGTGCTCGGAGATCGCGCGCCGCACAGCCTCACACTCCATCGCGCGCCCCTTCACGAACTCGTGCAGCGAGCTGCGCGCCTCGAACAGCGTCTGCTTGGCCGCGCCGGTCGAGACGGACAGCGCACCGGCGATCTCCTCGATCGAAAGACCGCTCAACTCCCGCATCAGCAGCGCCGCGCGCTGGCGCTCCGGGAGCTCCTGCAGGTCGGCGAGCAATATGAACAGACGTTCCCGCTGCTG
The DNA here is from genome assembly GCA_036275675.1 of Solirubrobacteraceae bacterium. Taxonomy (GTDB): domain Bacteria; phylum Actinomycetota; class Thermoleophilia; order Solirubrobacterales; family Solirubrobacteraceae; genus Palsa-744. The sequence continues at coordinate 18,802 of DASUDH010000117.1, forward strand.
CGCCGTCCGCTCGACACTGCTGTCCAGCGACTCGTGCACATCCACGAGCTGATCCTCCCGGGGGCGTCGCCGCAAGATCGAGATGGCCTCGTTGTGAGCGATCCGAAACAACCAGGGTCGCACCGCAAGGTCGCGCTCGGACGCACACAACGCCGTGTAGGCGCGAGCCATCGCGCTCTGCAGCGCATCCTGCGCGTCGTGGTCGTTGCGAACGATCGAGCGGCAGTAGCGGTAGATCGCCTGATGATGGCGCTCGTAGAGAATCGTGAACGCTCGCGCGTCGCCACGGCCGGCGAGCTTCGCAAGCCGCTCGTCGCTCAGCAGCCGCTCCGCGAGCGGCAGTCCCGATGCTCCATGGATGGGGAGCGCGATATCGCTCATGCCTCACACATTCGACAACGCAAACGACACCAAGAGGTTAGGCGCTAGGAACAGGCTCGAGGTGTTTCGCCTGTCCCCCCGACTGCGCTCGAGCGCGCGGCCAGTCGAGCGTGATATCGCCGGGAGCGTGCCGACTCCTTTGTGCGCCGGCATTCCCCCTTGCTGAGATCCGCTTTCGCCGATCTCAGCAGAAGACCCAGCCCAGTGGCGAGACTCGGAATCGAACCGAGGACACTACGATTTTCAGTCGTATGCTCTACCAACTGAGCTATCTCGCCGGGACCGACGATCCTAGCGTCTCGGCGGGGGTTGGGCCACTACGGCGGGGGCCTGTTGGGGCGACTGGAAGGTCGCTCGTGGTCGTCGGTGGCGTCGCGTTACGCTGATCGGCGGAGTCGGTAGAGGTCGGGGGCGACACGTTCAAAGATCGTGGTTCCGTGGCGAGCTTCGACGCGATCGTCGCCCAGGTGTCTTGCCTCGGCTGCGGTTGTAAAGCTCGCGGCTCTCGATGAGTGTCCAGATTTCGCGGATGAGCATCGGGCGGTTGTCCTCTTCTTCGAGGACTCATATCGCGGCTTCGATCATCGTGACAAATT
>DASUDH010000118.1:0-6530 GCA_036275675.1 Solirubrobacteraceae bacterium
CTGCGCGTGCGCGCGTCCGTGCGCATGCGCAGCCACCCATCGGTCGGGAGCGTGGTCGAACCCTTGTTTGCCGGAAGGTCCGCCGAGTCCCTATCGAATGTCGTGTCGGCGCAGCCCACACAGTCACAGTCCGTTGCGTCCGACCCTGCCCAGACCGGTCCTGTACAGACCGAGCCTTTGCAGTCCGATACGGCAGTGCCGCCAGCCGGCGGAGAGTTTGGCTTCGAGCGTTGACCCATGTCGGACGCTCTCTCTCACGCCACGGTCACCGTCACCCCGCGGCCGCTTTGGCGGATACGCCTCGCACGCGAGCTGCCGCGCTATCTGCTCCAGGGCTTGGCCGTTGCGGGTCTGCTCGCGAGCGCACGCTTCGCGATCGCGCCACCTCGTCCTGTGATCGCGCGCTCGTCGACGCCGAGCTCCGCGCTCGTCGATCGCGCGGCCGAAGGCTTCGCTGCGCTGTTCGCACGGCGCTATCTCACATGGGACTCGCGCGACCCCGAAGCTCACAGGCTCGCGCTCGCACCGTTCGTCGGCCCCTCGATGGAAGCCGAGGCTGGCATGCAGCCGCCCGAAAGCGGCGAGCAGCGGGTGCAGTGGACGCAGGTCGTGCAGACCCGCGAACCGACACCCGGCGAGCACGTGTACACGGTCGCCGTCCAAACCGACAGCGGGGGGCTGCTCTATCTGACAGTGAGCGTCGTCCGAGTGGCCGGCGGCGGACTGGCGCTCGCCGGCTATCCGGCGTTCGTCGGTGCGCCCGCCTCGACAGTCGCCGCGTCTCCAGGGCGCTTGCGCGAAGTCGAAGATCCGGCACTGACCACGGTCGTGACGCGTGCCTTGCGCAACTACCTTGCCCGCGCCGAATCAGAGCTCGCCGCCGACCTCGCCGCGGGCGCGCGCGTTGCGCTCCCAGGAACGATGTTCGCGCTGGGGTCGGTCGACAGCCTCGACTGGTCTGCCGGTGGCCGCTCGGTGGTCGCCGTGGTGCACGCCCGCGACGAGCGTGGCGTCCAGTACACGCTCGGCTACGAGCTCGACGTCGTGTCGGCGGCGGGACGCTGGGAGGTCTCGGCGATTCAGATGAACCCGAACACATAGGCCGGATTCTCCGATCGAGAAGGCGGCGGCCAGACGATGCCCATACCCACCCATCCGACACCCATTCATCCCAATCAGCCCCCACACCAGAGGAGACGACGATGTACAGATTCCGCACACGACCCGGCGCACGGACTTCGCTGGGACTCGCCGTCACGCTGCTTGCCCTGGCAGCCACGACAGTGACCCCGGCGCTCGCCGCGACGTCCGGCATGCCGACCTCCACAACCGTCGCGGCTCCCGGCACGACGACCCTTGCCGCCGTCGCGGCGCCGGGCCAAGGGTCGGGGTCGCTCGAGTCTGCCGCCGCGAAGGCGGGTGAGACCGGGCGCAAGGTCGCGATGAGCCTGATTGCCCTGGGCTTTGCGATCGCCTCGATCGTGCTCGCCTTCCGGCGCGACTTCAAGGAGGCGGCCGGTGTGTTCGCGGTCGGTCTCGTCGCGATACTGCTCGCCACCCCCGCCGGGGTGAATGTGCTGCACGACACCGTCAACTCGCTGTTCGGGGCCTCCTGACCGAGACGCACGGCGCGCGGACGGGGCGCGGGGCGATGACAGAGATCAGGTCCTATAGGAATGTGTTCGACCTCGAGCGGCGCATCTATCGCATCGACCGGCTGAGGCTCAACCCGGGAGGTGTGCCGTTGCGCGGCATCGTCTACTTCCTGGCGATCCTCGCGGCGACGTTGCTCACCGGACGGCTGCCACTGGTAGGGGCGCTCGCGCGGACGCTGCCCTGGTACCTGCTCGACGTCGCCGTGCCCGGCGCCACCGCGGCGCTGCTCACGCTGATAAGGGTCGAGGGACGGCCGTTTCACCTCGCCGCGCTCGCTCTGCTTCGCTACGGCGCCGGCCCGCGCGAGCTCGCCGGGGCAAGACCACGCGTCGCTGCGGACCGGCGCTGGCGCCTGCACGAGCTGGTCGTGCTCGCGGATGGATCGGACTCACGCTTGCGTCGCCTGCGCTACACGGGTCCGGGGGCGGTGCTCGTCAGCGCCGCGCACGTCCGCACCGCATGGCGCCCCGGTCCGCTGCGGCGGCTGGCGCGACGTCCGAGCATGACGCTCGCGGCGCTGCCCGGGAAGCGCAGCCCGGCGCGCGGCCAGGTGATCGCGCTCGCGGACGGCGTCCGTCTGGAAGTGGGGGCGCGTCGATGAGACCGCCGATCTCGTTCGTGTACGGCAACCTCGTGTTCGGCGCGACCCTCGACGACGTGTGGGCGGTGTTCTTTGTGCCGAGCTCGTCATACGAGTGGCTGTCCGAGGACGCCAAGCGCGCGCGACTGCTTACGCTGATGAGCGCGCTCGAAGTTGTCGAAGCCGACGTGCAGATCCTGCGGGTCGGGCGGCGCTGGGATCTCGACGGCTACCTGTGCGAGCTGGAGCGTGGAAGTGCGGGTGGACACATGCGCGCGAGCCGCCACTACGCGTGCGAGCACACAGAGCACCTTCGAGACGTCGGCGCAGCGCAGCCCGCGGTGTTCTTCCTCGTAAGCCTGCGCGACCCTGAGCGCGATGTTTCCTCATACGTCTCGCAGGCTGCCGAGCAACATCCGCGCGAATGGCTGCGTTCCATCAGGCGGGCTCTGTCGGTGCGCGACCGGCGCCTGCTGAATGCCTCCGAGCTCGAGCGCGCCCACATCCGAGCCGACCAGGTTCACGCGCGCCTGGGGGATTTCTTGAACGCGCGACCGGCGCGCGGAGTCGAGTTGCAGTGGCTTGTGCGCCGGGCGTTCTGTCGTGGGCTGGGGGAGCCGCTCCTCGATGGCCTGCACGAGCCGCGCGCGCTCGCGTTCGAACACAACGGGGAAGCGCTGCTCGCGCCGCTCGAGGGTGACGTCGTGCGCTGGATGGATGGATATGTCGAGCACCGCGGGCGCTCGCTGCGTGTCGAGTCGGAGCTCGGGGTCAGCTGGCAGGCGCAACTCGTACTGGGCGCTCTGCCGGAGCGAGCGACGTTCCCGGGAGCGCGCGTCGAGCTGATGTTCGCCCCCGTGGAAAGCCTCCCGTTCGTCGTCGACCTGTCGCTAAACGCGCGCTTCCTGCCCAACGAGCTGGCGCTGCGAATCGCGCGCCGACGCGTCCAGGACGCCGACCAGATAGTGCGCGCGGAGTCCGACGGCGACCAGGGCGTCTCCGATCTCGGCTATCAGCGTACGCAAGAGGCCCGCGACCTGCTCGCCTACCTGCAGGCGTCGAGTCGCCCGCCCCTGCTGCGCGCAACGCTCGCCGTGGCGATCGGCGCGGAGGACGAGCAGCAACTCTCAGAGCGTGTGGAGATGTGCAGGCGAGCCTACGGCGAGATCCGCTTGCATCGTCCGCTCGGCGATCAGCTCGCGCTGTTCATCCAGCAGCTTCCGGGGCAGCGGACGCGGGTGGCCGGCTACGACGACACGCTCACCACCGAGCAGGTCGCGGCGATGATGCCGACGGCGACCCACGCCGTCGGCTCGCGTCACGGCTTCTATCTCGGTCACACGCTCTCCGGCTCGCGTCAGCCGGTGCGCTTCAACCTGCGCGAGGGCTCCGAGCGCGACCGCAACACGGCGATCCTGAGCGTCGGTGCGCTCGGCTCGGGCAAGACAACGCTCGCGCAGAAGCTCAAGTACGAGGGTTTCCTGCAGGGCGCTCGCGTGATCGACTGCGATCCGAAGGGCGACCACCGCTTTCACCTGCTCGACGAGGTCGCGCCACACGCGGAGACGATCACCCTGCGCCCGGACCCAGCGCTGCGCGGGATGCTCGATCCGCTGCGGGTCGCGCCCGAGCATCTGCGCCAGGACGCGGCCGTCTCCTTCCTGCGCGACCTGCTGCCGGGGCGGGCGGAGGCTGCCTGGGAGACGGCGGTCGTGGCCGCTGTCGACGTGGTGCTGCGGCGCGCGCCCCAACCGACCTGCATGGAGGTCGTGCGCGCGCTCTGCGACGGCCAGGACACCGACGTCCAGGTCGGCAATGCGCTTGCCGTCTACGCGCGCTCTGGCCTCACCCAGCTCGGGTTTGCAGACCCCGCGGTGGCGCTTCCTCCGGTCGGCGCTCGCCAGGTCACGTACATCCCGATCCGCGACCTCCCGGGGCCGGAGCCCGGCACGCCCCGCTCGGAGTACACGCAGTCCGAGCGCGTCGGCGTGCAGATCGTGCGCCTGATCGCGATGTTCGCGATGCAGCTCATGTCGCGCGAGCGCGAGCGCCTGAAGCTGTTCTCCTTCGATGAGGGATGGCGGCTACTGGGCGATCCCGTGGGACGGACGCTGCTCGCCTCGCTGCAGCGCATGGGACGCTCGGAGCTGGCGGTTCCGATCGTGAGCACACAGCTCGTCACCGATGCGCTCATCGGCGAGCGGGAGTCGCTGGGGAACCTGCTCGGCGCGACATTCGTGTTCGGGATGCGCTCGGAGGCGGAGGCGGCCCGAGCGCTCACGCTGCTCGCGCTCGACCCCGAGGATCGGCGCGCGCGCGAGCGGCTGCTCGAGCTGGAGGCCGGTCGCTGCCTGTTGCGCGACCACAGCGGGCGCGTCGAGGCGATCCAGGTCGAGGTGATCGTGCCCTCGTTGCTACGAGCCTTCTCCACCACCCCACGGGCCGCGAGCGCACAGTGGGGCAGCGAAGACGAGGCGCGCGCCACAGAAGCGGCGGCTCTGTGAGCGCCGCGCGCGCAACGTCGCTGGCGCTGTGCGCAGCGCTCGCCGTCTTGCTCGCGTCGGCCGGCTCGGCTGGCGCCGCTGTTATCTACTCCTACGAAGCTCAGCCACCATCCGCACCCGGCGGTCGGCATCGCGTGGTCGCCACGCATCGCTCGTCGCGTGCGCGCTCGGTGGCGTCGTACTCACCGCATGCGTCGTCCGTCACGCAGCCCTCGTCACCTGTGCAGCCCGCCGCGCAACCCGTGTTTCGCGAGCCGTCCGGGACACGCGCTCCTAATGGGCCACCGCTGAGCTCGACCACTTCGCAAGGGGATGGCGAAAACATCGCCGGCGTGCCGTCGACAGCAGGCGACCCGCTCCTCGACAACGGTCTGTCGAGTCCGTTGTGCAAAGGGCCGTGGAGCGGGGGGCTGTCGCGCGCGGCGCAGAGCGATTGTCAAACCTCGGGCTTCGTGGCGGCGACCGCGCCCACCAAAAGCTACGAAATCGACGTGAACATCGACGTCGGTCCGCTCGGCCTCAGCAAGGGTGGCCTGCTGTCGGTGATCCAGGACATGTTCGTCACGCCGGTGTGGAACGCGCTCGTGTGGGTCGTGCACGCGCTCGTCGTGATGCTCGAGTGGTGCTACACGCTCAATCTGCTCGACGGCCCCACGATGAGCGGGGTCGCCCACGCCCTGCGCCAGGCGCAGGCGAGTGTCACCCAGCCGTGGCTCGCGCTGGTGCTCGCCGCGGCATCGGTGCTCGCGCTCTACAACGGGCTCGTGCGCCGCCGCGTGGCCGAGACGCTGGGACAGGCGCTGATGACGATCGCGATGATGGCGGCCGGGTTGTGGGTGATCGCGGATCCACTCGGGACCGTCGGGGCGATCGGGCGGTGGGCTGATGAGGCCAGCCTCGGGACGTTTGGCGCGGTTGCACAGGGGACACCGGCGCATGCCTCCAGGACGCTAGCCGACAGCATGCGCGCCGTCTTCGGCGGGGCGATCGTAATGCCGTGGTGCTACCTGGAGTTCGGGAATGTGCGCTGGTGCAGCGATCCGGCGCTGCTCGATCAGGGCCTGCGCGAGGCGGGGTTGCTCATCGAGGCGCGTCAGAAGGCGATGATCGGCTGCACGCCGCGCACAGCCGCCCAGTTGTGTGCGACCCCGGGTGGCTTCGCGGCGCTCGTCGTCGAGAACAGCGACCGGTTGATGCGTCAGGCCACTACGAACGGCGCGCTGTTCCTCGCGTTCGCGGCAAACAGTCCCGAACGCAACTCCGTCACGGAAAAGGGATCGCTGTTGCAGGTTCTGTGTCAGGCCGGCAATGACACCGGGTGCACGGGTCCGACCGCCGCACAGGCGGAGTTCCGCTCGGACGGCGGGACCTTTCCACGCATGATCGGCGTCGTCGGGATCGCGCTCGGGGTGCTCGGCATGGTGCTGCTGTTCGGGCTAATCGCCCTGCGCCTGCTTGCGGCCGCGATCGTCAGCCTGTTCCTGCTGCTGCTGGCTCCCGCCGCCGTGCTGGCGCCCGCGCTTGGCGACGGCGGGCGTGCCGTCTTCGGCGGCTGGATGGCGCGGCTGCTGGGCGCTGTCACCTCCAAGCTTCTGTACTCGTTCCTGCTCGGCGTGCTGCTGATGATGCAGCACCTGCTCACGTCGCTGCGGTCGCTCGGCTGGTGGACGCAGTGGCTGTTGATCTCGGCGTTCTGGTGGGCTGTGTTCCTCAAGCACCACCAGGCGATGGCGTTCCTCCAGAACGGGGGTCGCGAGCAGGCGGCGCACGGCCGCCAGTCGATCGCCCGG
>DASUDH010000119.1:0-3807 GCA_036275675.1 Solirubrobacteraceae bacterium
CGGCACGCGCGCCGCAAAATAGCCGGGAATCGCCACCATCAACACGGCGGACGCGGTAACGAGCGCGAGGCTCGAGAGCGCCGCGATCACCCCCACCGAGCTGACAACCGGGTAGTTGATGACGATGTTGAGCGCCCGGTCGAGCAACTGCTGGCCGAACAGCCCGAACACCGCGCCGCTGAAGCAGCCCACGCCGAGCAGCATCAGGCTCTCGAGCAGGATCGTGTACCACAGTTCGTTCGGCGGGAACCCCTCGAGCTTCAGCTTCGCCAGGCGCGGGCGGCGCTGCCAGATCATGGCGCCCATCGCTGCCGCCATCGCCATCACCGCCGCTACGAGGATCAAAGTCGCTATCTGCGAGAGCCTGGTCAGACCCTGGCGTGTTATCGCGCGCAGCCTGTCCGCGTGCTGCTGCGCCGTCTGCGCCGCCAGCGCCGATCCCGGTCCCAGCGCTCGCTGCACTTCGCTGCGGCCTTGCGCGGGCGTCACGCCCGGCTTCATCAGCACGTTGTAGGCGCTCGCATCCGTGCTTCCCCAGGCGTTTGCGTAGTCGCTCGCGTTCACGATGATCGCCCCCGGCGCCCAGCCGATGTTGGTGCTCACGGCGGCCACTCTGAACGCTGTCGCGTTCGGAGCGGGCAGCGTGAACGGCTTGCCGATCTTCAAGTGGTGTTCTTCGGCGAGCGCCAGCGACACGACCGCCCAGCCGCCTTCCCTCAGATGGGCGTCGGCGCCTGCCAGATCGCCTTCGACGAGCTGGCTGGGCGGGATCAGCGGCGAGGCCTGCGGCGGCGGCGCGATCACCCAGATGCGGCGGTCCTCATAGTCGAGCAACCCGCCGCGATACACCCGCACGGAGCGCACGCCCGGCAGCGCTTGCAGCCTGCCCAACTCCGTCGGCGCGAACGGCGTGGTCATCAGCAGGTTGGAGTTGCCGGCGGCCGACACCCACACGTCGGTAGCGGCGTTCATGTCGCTCGCCGCGTTGTCCAAGCCGTTCAGCAGATCGCTGTGTGCGCCCTGGATCGCCACGCTCCCGAACACGGCGATCGCGCCTGTCGCGGCGATCGCGATCGCGCGCGAACGGCCCGAGCGCAACTCCATGACCGCGATGTGCGGGACGGCGCTCACGATCGCCGGCGCCAACCGCCTCACGATCGCGAGCGTCGCCGTGAGCGGCGCCGCCAGCAGCGCGAGCAGGGCCGCGATCAACGTCACCATCCCCACGATCGCCTCCTGCGGCGCCGCCAGCAGGATCGCGAGCGTCGTCCCGAGGCACCCGAGCCCGGCGAGCGTCAGCAGTAGCGAGCCGCCTCCCGCCCCGCTCACCTCCTTCGGAGCGATAGCGGCGAGCGGATCGCGCGAGACGATGTCCTTGAACGGGCTCAGCACGGCCACGCTCGCGGCGCCCAGCCCGCCGACGACGGAGATCGCGACGCTCTGCCAGCTCACGACACGCTCGGAGCCGAGCGCGAACGCGGAGGAGAGGTAGCCGGGGTTCGAGTGGAACAGGTGAATCGAAAGCTCGTCGCCGAGCACCAGCCCGATCGCGCAGGCGATCGCGCCGAGCACGATCGCGTCGAACATCAGCACCGCGATCACCGCTCTGGGCGTGTAACCGTCGCGACGCAGGTCGGCTATCAGACGCCTGCGCTGCGGCACCGTCAAGAGCATCGCGTTGAATGCGAACAGGAAGCCCACGAGCGCGCTGATCACCGCGAACAGCTGGGTCGACTGGTTCGTTGCCGCCGCCGCCTTGGCGAACAACCTTTCGTCGTAGTCGGCGGACTCGACGCCGAGCCGCCCACGGGCGAGCCGCTGTAGACCGGCCTGCACGCGCGCGGTCTGCCCGGGCGCCGGCTCGACGAGAATGCGGCTCACGCGGCCGGCCAGCCCGCTAGCTCCCTGCACGTATTCGAGTGGACCGACCGCGATCGGGCTGGAGATCAGCGGTCCGATCTGCCTTTCGGTGAGGCGTGTGTAGAGCCCCGCTTCGCTCGTGTGGCCGAGCACTTGGAACGTGATCGCGTCGCTGAATTTGCTCGCGCCGACCGCCTTCGCCACGGGCACCGGCAGCACCACCGCGCCGACGCTCCCGAAGGGGGTGAGCGCCACTTTGCGCACGAGCGCCCCCTTTAGTTGCGCGAGCGTCCCGTCGGCTCCCACCAGCTCGACCGACTCGCTGCCCTTCGGCCCGCTCGCGTTCGCGCTCACTTCGAGCAGCGGCGCCGCCACGCGCACGCCCGGCAGCCGGCGCACCTGGTCGACGAGCCTTTCCGGGAAGCCGTGTGCGTCGCGCGCGGTCAACTGCAACTTGGCTGCGCCCACGATCCCGCTGTTGAGCTGCCCCACTGAGCTGGACAGGCTCGAGCTGGCGATCTGCGAGGCGAACAACAGCCCGACGCCCGCCGCGATCCCCACCACCGCAAAGCACTCCTGCAGCAGCCGCGCGCGCAGGCGCACGCGGTAGAGGTGAAGCACGTTGGCGAACCTCATCGCTGCCTTCCCGAGGTCGTCCAGCTCACGCTGCGCTGTCGCCCTGCGCGCTGCGCACCCGCCCGATAGGCGCGAGACCCTGCTCGGGGTCGTAGTCCACGAGCTTGCCGTCGCGCAGCGCCAGCACACGGTCGGCGTAGGCGGCGGCCTGCGGATCGTGGCTGACGAGCACGATCGCCACGTCGCGCTCGCGGCACAGCTCGGTCAGCAGTTCGAGCACCTCGCGCCCGCGCTGCGTGTCGAGGCTGCCGGTGGGCTCGTCCGCCAGTAGCAGCCTCGGCTCGGTGGACAGCGCTCTGGCGATCATCACGCGCTGGCGCTCGCCCATCGAGAGCGTCTCGGCCCTGTGCGTCAGTCGCTCAGCCAGTCCCAGGCGTTCGAGCAGCGGCTGCACGCGCCCGTGCGCCTCCTTCCAGGGTGTTCCCTTCAGCAGCTTGAGCACCGCGTTGTCGATCGCCGTCACGCCCGGGAGCAGATCGAAGTTCTGGCGCACGAAGCCCATGTCCTGCAGGCGGAAGTGCGACGCCTCGCGCTCCGACAGCGAGGAGATGTCGCGACCGTTCACCAGCACTTTGCCGCTGGTCGGAGCGAGCAGCGCCGCCACCATCAAGAGCAGCGTCGTCTTGCCGGAGCCGCTCGGCCCGTACAGCGCCACCATCTCGCCGGCCGAAACGGACATCGACACGCCGTCGACGGCGCGTACCGTCTCCTCCCCGGCCGTCTGGTAGTGCTTGACGAGATCGCGCAATTCGAGCATTCGGCAACCCTATCCCAGACGGCGCAGCTTGAACACAAGCAACGTCGGCTTCGCCAGTGGACCGGTGGTCGCGAGCACCGCCTCACGCACCGGCTCCAGCTTGGGGCTGCGCGCCTGGCGGGTCGACAAATAGTTACCGATCATCGCCGCAAGGATGACCGTGTGGTGGCGGCTGTGTGGGAGATCGTCCGCCACCCGTGTGGCCTGTTCGGCGAGCCACCTCAGCCTCTGGGCTGCCCGCTGCGGTCCGTAGTACTCGATCAGGCTGCGGTGTCCGGCAGCCTCGTCCTCGTGTTTGTCGATCAGGTTGTCCAGCAGCGAGTGCAAGCCGCCGATCCACGGGAAGTAGGCGTCACCGAGGGCGCTCACCTCGCTCGCACTGAGCCGCTCCTCGGCGGCGGCCGCGATCAGCACGTGCACCCCGAGCGACGAGCCGGCGGCGGCAGCCGTCTCCCACCACTGCAGCCCGCTCCCCGGCGGGGTGGCCCGCAGCGCCCACTGCTCCAGCGCCGCGTGGTCGCCCTGGGCTTCGCTCAGGTTCTGGCTCTGGAAAG
>DASUDH010000120.1:0-9055 GCA_036275675.1 Solirubrobacteraceae bacterium
ACCAACCAGCGCCTCACACAGCTCGCCGCGGAGATCGTCGGCCCCGCCGCGCTCACCGCCGGCACGAGCTGGAGCTATGAGCTGCTGCGCGCGCGCGGCAACACGATCGAGGGGGGCACCACCGAGGTATTGAAGAACATCGTGGCAGAGCGCGTGTTGGGGCTGCCGCGGCTGAAGGCGGTCACGTAGGTGGTGGAAGTGAGGATGGGCTCCGCCCCTGCCGGGGCTCCGCCATGGGGCGTGCTCGGGGCGTGTCCCGGCGGATCCCCCTGTCCATACCGAGCGACGCCCTGAGCCCATGGACTTCGGCCTGAGCGACGACCAGCGTGAGATCCAGCGCACCGCGCGCGAGCTGCTCGCCGAGCGCGCGCGTCCCGAGCGCGTGCGCGAGCACGCGGAGGCGCGCCGCCTCGACGACGATCTGTGGCGCGAGCTGTGCGAGCTCGGCTGGCCCGGGATAGCGATCTCCGAGCAGTACGGCGGCCAAGGGCTCGGCCGGGTCGAGCTGTCGATCCTGTGCGAGGAGCTCGGGCGCAGCGTCGCACCGGTGCCGCTGCTGCCCACGGTGCTCGCCTCGACCGTGGTCGAGCAGGCTGGCTCGGCGGAGCAGCGCGCCCGCTGGCTTCCAGGTCTGGCGAGCGGCGATCTGATCGGCGCGCTCGGCGCAGCCCGCGACGGCGTCGCCGAGCTCGTCGTCGGCGCGCCGGCCGCACAGCTGCTGGTGCTCGTCGAAGACGGCGCGGCACGCGTGGTGACGCCCGAGCAGGCTGAGGTCGATCCCGTCGATTCGATCGACCCGACGCGCCCTGCCGCTCGCGTGAGCGCACCGCCGGGCGCGGGCCAAGCGCTCGCCGGCGATGTGGCCGGCGGGGTCGACCGGGCGCTCGTTGCGATCGCCTCCGAGCTCGTCGGGGTGTGCGATCGGGCGCTCGCGATGACCGTCGCCTATGTGAAGGAGCGCAAGCAGTTTGGTGTTCCGGTCGGCTCCTACCAGGCTGTCTCCCACCGCTGCGCGCAGATGCTGCTCGACACCGAGAAGGCGCGCTCCACGACGGCATTCGCGGCGTGGGCGGCCGACGCCGATCCGCAGCGGCTGGGGGAGGCCGCCGCGATGGCCAAGGTCGCGGCGTCCGACGCGGGCGTCGAAGTCACGGCGTCCGCGATCCAGGCCCACGGCGGGATCGGCTTCACGTGGGAGGCCGACGTGCACTGGCTCTACAAGCGCGCTCACGTCGACGCCGCGCTGCTCGGAGGCGCCAAGCAACAGCGGGCGCGACTGGCGAGAATCCTCGCGCATATGCGATAACGTACATGCGTATGTCAGATGTGCGCGACTGGGACGGAGCGACGTACGACCGCATCTCCGCGCCGCAGCTGGCATGGGGGAGGGAAGTGCTCGAGCGGCTGCCGCTGGACGGGGACGAGCTCGTGCTCGACGCCGGCTGCGGGTCGGGGCGCGTCACCGAGATGCTCGCGCAACGGCTTCCTCGCGGGCGCGTCATCGCCGTGGACGCGTCACCCTCGATGGCCCGGTCGGCGCGCGAGCGGCTCGGTCTCGCCGCCGACGTACGCGTCGTGGATCTGCTCGACCTGGAGCTGGAGGAGCCGGTCGACGCGATCCTCTCGACCGCCACGTTCCACTGGATCCCAGATCACGAACGACTGTTCGCGCGTCTCCACGCCGCTCTGCGCCCCGCCGGGCGGCTGGTGGCGCAGTGCGGGGGGGAGGGAAACGTACGGCGCACGCGCCTCGCCGCCCAGGAGGTCGGCGGGCAGGAGCCGTTCGCCGCCCACATGGCTGGATGGGACGGCCCCTGGAACTTCAGCCCGGCCGACCTGGCCGAGAGACGCCTGCTCGACGCGGGCTTCCGCGCAGCGCGCTGCTGGCTTGTCCCCGTCACCGTGCAGCCGCCCGAGCCGCGCGAGTTCCTGCGCACGGTCAACCTCGGCTCGCACCTGCTGCGCCTGCCCGAGGAGCTGCGCGAGCCGTTCGTCGCGGCCGTGCACGAACGCCTCGGCGATCCCTACACGATCGATTACGTGCGCCTCAACATCGACGCGGTCGCGTAGAGCCGTTCGGGGCGCTGCGCTCAGAGCGGTCTGGGCAAGCCGCCGCTTGGGCAGAGCTGGTTTTCCCGGGCACCGCGCATGTCAACATACGCCTCGCATGTCGATCTTGATCGGCTGAAAGGCATCGAGAATGGAGACGACGATGGGGCTAGAGCAGGGAGCGGTGGACAGCGGGGATCCGCTGCGCCATCACAAGCACTACCAGGACAGCAAGCACCGACCGTCCCCCTACGCCGGGGGAAGCAGCTTCATGGAGCGTGTCTCGGAGGCGGTGGCGAGCGGCATGGGCACCGTCGGCTTCCTGCTCGTCAGCTCGGCGGTGATCGTCGCCTGGGTGCTCACCAACCACGTCGTCCACTTCCTGAGCAACTCGTGGCACGGGCTGCTCAACGGGACGGGCTTCGATCCCGCTCCCTTCATCCTGCTCAACCTCGTCTTCTCGGCCGTGGCGTTCTACACCGGCGCGCTGGTCATCATCGCCCAGAAGGCGCAGACCAGAACCGACAAGGCCAACGAGGAAGCCGCGGCTAAGCACCGCGACGAGCTCGCGCAACTGCAGACCGACCTTTTGCAACGCAACACCGACCTAACCGAGCAGATCCACACGCTCACCGCGAAGATGAACACGCTGACGGAGGAGGTCCACACAGCCACCTGCAAGGGCTCGCTTTCCGCCTGACAGCTGACACCGCCGAACCGAAGGTCATCGCCGCCCGCCGGACCCAGCGCTAGATTCGGGTCGAGGTGTCGATCGCGATCGCAACGTCCACCGAATCCGTAACCGCGGACTCCGCCGAGGGCCGGGAAGCGCGTGTGGCTCACCTCGACGCCGACGCGTTCTACGTCTCCGTCGAGCTCAACCGCCACCCCGAGCTGCGCGGGTTGCCCGTCGTCGTGGCGGGCAGCGGGCCACGCGCGGTCGTCACGACCGCAAGCTACGAGGCGCGCCGCTACGGCATCGGATCGGCGATGCCCGCCGCACGGGCGCGCAGGCTCTGCCCGCAGGCCGTGTTCCTGCCCCCCGACGGAGCCCACTACCGCGAGGTCTCGCGGCGGGTGATGGGCATCGTGCGCTCGCACGTCGCGCGCGTCGAGGTCGTTGGGCTCGACGAGGCCTACATCGACCTCGGCGATCTCTACTCGCCGCGTGCGGCGATGCGCCGGATCGTGGCCGACGTCAAGGCCGCCACCGAGCTCGTCTGCTCTGTCGGGATCGGGCCGAACAAGCTCGTCGCCAAGGTCGCCTCCGACGCGGAGAAGCCCGCCGGCTTCGTCGTGCTCACACGCGAGCAGGCGTGCGAGCGCTTCGCCGGCGCGCCCCCCGGGCTCCTCCCCGGCATCGGCCCGAAGACCGCCGCGCGGCTCACCGAGATGGGGTTGCACACACTGCGCGACCTCGCCGCCGCGCCCGAGCAGCTGCTCGTCGAGCGCTTCGGCTCCAACCACGGCCGCGAGTTGCGTCGGCGTGCCCGTTTCGAGCACGACGGCGAGGTGAGCGAGGCGCGCAAGGTCGTCTCCGAGTCGCGCGAGCGCACGTTTGACCGCGACATCGACGATCCCGCCCGTCTGCGCGAAGCGCTGGCGCAGATGGCCGTCGAACTGTGCGCGAGCCTCGCCGAGCACGACCACCACGGGCGCACGATCGGCATCAAGGTTCGCCTCGACGACTTCTCCACCGTCACGCGCGCCCACACGCTTGCCGCGCCCACGAGCGCGCCCGACCAGGTGACACGCGTGGCGCTTGCGCTGCTCGAAGAGTACGCGCCGCCGCGGCCCGTCCGCCTGCTGGGGGTGCGGGTCGCCGGGCTCGCGCCGCGCGGCGTCCCCACCGCTGGCGAGCGCCGGGAAGCGGATTCAGCCGGGCAGCTCGAGCTGCCCGTGTAGTCTTCCTCGCACGATGGCGCTCGCCGCGGTAGGGGATATCGAGCTCAGCTTCGACCGTAGTGGCAGCGGTCCGCCGTTGCTGCTCATCATGGGCATGAGCGGCACGAAGCACCACTGGGGCGAGCCGCTGCTCGAGGAGCTGCGCCGCGACTTCGACACGATCGTCTACGACCATCGCGACACTGGCGAGTCCACCAAGACGGGCGAGCCCTTTACGATCGCCCAGCTCGCCGGCGACGCCGCGGGGCTCCTGCAGGCGCTCGAGATCGACTCCGCGCACGTGATGGGCATCTCGATGGGCGGGATGGTCGCCCAGGAGCTCGCGCTCGCACACCCCGAGCGCGTGCGCGCCCTGCTGCTCGGCTGCACCTACTGCGGCGGCGAGGGCAGCACCCTGACCAGCGAAGACGTGTTGCGCCGGCTCGCGGAAGGCATGACCTCCGGCGACCGCGAACGCGCGATCCGCACCGCCTGGGAGGTCAACGTATCGCCCGGCTTCGCTGTCGACGAGGACGCATACGCGACATTCATGCAGGCTGGTTTGCGCTACGGCGTGCCGATCCCCGTGATCATGGAGCAGATGAGCGCGATCACTGGGCACGACACGAGCGGGCGGCTCGCCACGCTGCAGGCGCCAACGCTCGTCGTGCATGGCGCCCTCGACGAGATGCTGCCTGTCCAGAACGGCCACATGATCGCCGAGCTCATACCCAGCTCGCGCCTCGAGATCTTCGAGGATGTCGGTCACCTGTTCTTCTGGGAGGAGCCGCGGCGCTCGGCGGAGCTCGTACGCGAGCACGCCGCCATCAATGCCTAGCGCCGCCGCCGACCCCGGCCACCCGCTCGCGCTCGCCGAGCGCTACGCCGCGACGATCCACGGGGCGAGGCTCGCCGTCGAGGAGCCGGGTGGCTCACCGATCGCGTGGCAGGGGGGACGACTCTCCGAGGTTCTCGCAGGGTTGGTGGAGTAGCGGCTCAGGCGAGCGCCGCGGAGGGATCGGGTCCCGGCTCGTCCACCAGGGCGCCCTTCAGCAGCGCCGCATAGCGCCCGCCGAGCTCCACCAGCTCCTCGTGGGTGCCGCGCTCCGCGATCCGTCCTCCGGCGAGCACGAGGATCTGATCGGCGTCGCGAATCGTCGATAGACGGTGGGCGATCGCGATCGTCGTGCGTCCCCTGGAGAGATCGTCGAGCGCGAGCTGCACCGCCCGCTCGGTCTCGGTGTCCAGCGCCGACGTCGCCTCGTCCAGGATCAGCACCGGCGGGTTGCGCAGCACCGTGCGCGCGATCGCGATGCGTTGCTTCTCACCTCCCGAGAAGCGATACCCGCGCTCGCCCACCGGGGTGTCATAGCCGTCGGGCAGCGAGGAGATCAGCTCGTGGATCTGCGCTGCGCGCGCCGCGTCTTCGATCTCCTCGTCGCTCGCCTCCGGGCAGGCGAAGCGCAGGTTCTCACGGATCGACGCGTGGAAGAGATAGGTCTCCTGCGAGACGAGCCCCACGGTCGCCGCGAGCGAGGCAAGCGTCATATCGCGGATGTCCGTCCCGTCGATGCTCACGCACCCGCGCCGCGGCTCGTACAGGCGCGCCACGAGATACGCGAGCGTCGTCTTGCCCGAGCCCGTCTCACCGACGAGCGCGGTGCGCGTGCCGGCCGGGATCTCCGCCGAGATGTCCTCGAGCGTGCAAGGTGAATCCGGCGCATAGCTAAACCACACGCCGTCGATGCTCACGTCCCCGCGCACGCCGTCCAGCTCGCGTGCTCCAGGACGCTCCTCTATGTCCACCGGCAGGTCGAGGTACTCGAAGATGCGCCCGAACAGCGCCAGCGACGTCTGTACCTCCAACCCCACCGAAAGCAGCGACTGGATCGGGAACAGCACCCGTGTCTGCAGCGTCGTGAACGCGATCACCGTTCCGATCGAGATCGCGTGCCCACCGGAGGCGATGCTCTCGCCCGCGAACCAGTACACGGCGGCGGGCATGATCGCGAAGCTCATCTGCACCGAGGCCATCCGCCAGCGCCCCGCCATCCGTGCCCGCACCTCGAGGTCCGCGAGCTCGCCGGACTCGTCGCTGAAGCGGCGCACCAGCTCCGGCGAGCGTCCCATCGTCTTGCCGAGCAGTATCCCCGATACCGACAACGACTCCTCCACGAGCGTCGACATGTCCGCCAGGCGGCCCTGGCGCACAGACTGGATGCGCCGGCGCTCCTCGCCGACGCGGCGCGTGAGCCACACGAAGAACGGCAGCAGGAACAGCGAGAACGCCGCCAGGCGCCAATCGAGCAGGATCATCGCGACGACCACCGCCACGACGGTCGTCACGTTCTGGACGATCGACGTCGCGGTCGAGGTCACCACGCTGTCGATGCCCCCGATGTCGTTCGCGATCCGCGACTGCACCTCGCCCGTGCGCGTGTGGGTGAAGAACGCGAGCGACATGCGCTGCAGATGCGCGTACACCGCCGCGCGCAGGTCGTGCATCACGCGCTGGCCAACCTGGTTTGAGATCCACGTCTGCGCCACTCCGATCACACCGCCGACGATCGACAGCGCGATCATCCCGCCCACCAGCAGCGTCAGGAGCGTCGTGTCGTGGTGGGGTATCGCCGTGTCGATCACCCCGCGCAGCAGGAACGGGCTGATCACTCCCAGCCCGGCGGACATGAAGATCAATGCCAGCAGCCCGGTGAGGCGCAGACGGTAGGGCGCGAACAGTGCCCCGATGCGGCGCAGCGAGACATGCACGTCCGATCCGTTCACCCCCCGATCTTAGGGCCGGATCTGTCCCCAACGGTCGCGAGGGATCGTAGGATTGAGGCAATGGACCTCTCCGACGCCGAGATCCGGGTGCTCGGATGCCTGCTCGAGAAGCAGCGCACCACGCCCGACCACTACCCGCTCTCGCTCAACTCGCTGCGCCTCGCGTGCAACCAGGCGACCAACCGCGAGCCCGTCGTCGACTACGACGACGCCGTCATCCGCGACGCGCTCCACCGCCTCGAGCGCCGTGGCTACACGCGTCTTGCCAGCGGGCGCGGCAGCCGCGCCGCGAAGTACCGTCACCTGCTCTCGCAAGCGCTGCCGATGTCCGACGGCGAACAGGCGATCGTGTGCGTGCTGATGCTGCGCGGCCCGCAAACGCCGGGCGAGCTGAAGCAGCGCAGCGAGCGGCTCCACGCCTTCGTGGGGCTCGACGGCGTCCACGAGACGCTCACCGCGCTGACCGTCCGCGGCCTGGTCGCCCAGCTCGGCCGCCGTCCTGGCCAGAAGGAGGAGCGCTACGCGCAACAGCTCGGAGACTCCTCTGCGCAGAGCCCCAACGGAGCTCAGCCTTCGACGCCCACCCACATCGCGGGCGAGGGCCGCGAGCTCGCGCAGCCACCCGCCGCGGTCGCGTCGCCCGACGACCTGCGGGATCGCGTAGCGCGGCTCGAGCGAGAAGTCGCCGAGTTGCGCGCCGTCCTCACACGGTCGTGAGTCACGTCCATCTGATATTCGCCGCCGCGCAAACCTCCGACACGGCCACCGGCGTCGGCATCCCGGTCGCGATCGCCGCTGGCCTCGTCTCGTTCCTCTCGCCGTGCGTCCTGCCCTTGGTGCCCGGCTACCTCTCGACCGTAATCGGCCTCGCCCCGGCGGACATCCAGCAGGCGGGAGCACGCCGTGTGCTCGTGCCGAGCCTGCTGTTCGTCGCGAGCTTCTCGCTGATCTTCATCCTGCTCGGGCTGACAGCCACGCAGGTGGGCTCGCTGCTCAACAGCCACATCGGCACGCTGCGTACCGCCGGCGGAGTCCTGATCGTGCTGATGGGCATCGTCTTCCTCGCCACCCCGTTCGTCGACGCGCTCAACTTCGAGTGGCACTCCGAGTCCCTGCTGAGGCTCGCCGGGCGCGGAGGTCCGTTGCTCGCCGGCGCCGCGTTCGCGATCGCCTGGACCCCGTGCACGAGCATCACGCTCGGAGCGATCCTCACCCAGGCGGCGGTCTCTGACTCCGCCGCCCACGGGGCGCTCCTGCTCGCCTTCTACTCGGCTGGGCTCGCGATCCCGTTCCTGCTGATCGCGCTGGCGTTCGAGCGCATGACCGGCGCGCTCGCCGTCGTCAAACGCCACTTTCCCTTGATCGTCGGGATCGGCGGAGCGGTGATGATCGCGCTCGGACTGCTGATCCTCACCGGCGAGTTCACGATCCTCAACGCCAAGGCGAACTCCCTTCTGCAGGGCACTGGCCTCGACGTTTCGAACATCTGATCGGCCGCCCCAACGGGCTCGCCGATTTGCCGTTACGGCGATGACGACAGTTACGGCGGTGACGACAGGTACCCTCGCCGTGGATGACGGCAGGCAGGATGCCATCCCCCCAGCGCATCGCGCTCGCCTCGGTGGTCGCCGCCGCCGCGCTCGTCGCGATCAAGCTCGTGGTCGGCCTGCTCTCGAACAGCCTTGGAGTCCTCGCCGAGGCGATCCTCTCAGCCACCGATCTGGCCGCCGCGCTGCTCACCTTCTTCGCGGTTCGGGTGGCGGTGCGCCCCGCCGACCGGGACCATCCTTACGGCCACGGCAAGGCGGAACACCTCTCCGCGCTCGGCGAGAGCGTCATCCTGATCGCGGCGAGCCTCGCGATCGCGACCGAGTCGATCGTCCGGCTCACAGGCCACGACGGCGTCGTGGACGTGCGCTGGTACACGTTCGTCGTTCTGCTCGTCGTGATCGCGATCGACGGCTCCCGCTCGCTCTCCTCCCGCCGCGGCGCCCACGATCACGACAGCGCCGCGTTGGGCGCCAACGCCCTGCACTTCACGCTCGACCTGATCGGCTCCGTCGCGGTGCTGATCGGCCTCGTGCTCGTGCGGGCCGGGTATCCCCAGGCGGACTCGATCGCCGCTCTGCTCGTGGCCGGGCTGGCGTCGTTCTCGGCCGGTCGGCTGATGCGCCGCAGCGTGCTTGTGCTGATGGACACGGCCTCCGGCGATCCGGTCGAGAGCAAAGCTCGGGCGGCGATCGAAGCGCTCCCGCAGGACATCAACCTGCGCCGCCTGCGGATGCGCGAGGTCGGCGGACGGCACTTCGCCGATATCGTCGTCGGCGTCACGCCGACG